>DAHWIP010000069.1:0-7943 GCA_027344975.1 Phycisphaerae bacterium | reverse complement strand
GCCTGCCTGCCGCGTAATATTAAGCCCATATGGAATAAATTCACGCCGGTGGGTTATGGTGCATTTGAGGCTGATGTCACGCGACCGGCCGGTGAAAATTCCAGTCCGCGGATCGTTCTGCATATTTTTCCGCAGGATGTGACGGGGTATTATCATGACTTTCCCTATGTGATGCATCATGTTCACGGCGAGCTGATTTTTTCCGACCGGATGACCAAAATCATCAAGCTCACCGCGCCGGTCGGCAGGCACGGATCGATCACATTTACGGGCGATGTGGACTATCGTTCCGGCCACCTGTCATCCATGAAACCGCATGTCAAGCTTACGGCCATTCACCTGCCGGTGAATTCAGCGATGCTTTACAGCCTCCCGCGTTCCTTTGAACACGCTCTGAAACCATTTCACGCCCATGGCGGATATGTGAATGTCAGTGCGATGATCACCCGCGGCGCCGACAATAGTCCGAGTGTGAGCGGAACGCTTACTTTGGCCGGCACGACGCTGACACCCAAGCTTCTGCCGTGGCCATTAACGGATGTGGCGGCACAGGCGACGATTGCACCGCGGCATTTTATTATTCAGTCCATTACAGGCCGCATCGCTGGCGGCCAGACGAGTTCGGTGCGGGCTGCCGTTACGGTAGATGAGCCGGCCCACCAACCGGTTGATGTGCATGCCCATGCTTTATGGAGCGATCTGATCATCACGCCCAAGCCGCCGGCGCAGATCAAGGCCCCCTACCGCAAACTATGGAGTCAGTATCGCCCCGCGGGTAATCTGAGCGGCGGATTTCAATTGGCCATGTCGATCCCCCGTCACGGCCGCACCTCACTCTGGAGCAATATCCGCCACCTGTCCATTCAGCTTTCACCTCATGACATGACGCTTTCTCCCAAGGCGTTTCCCGGGCCCATTCGACATCTTTCCGGGAGCGTCGACGTGGCCAAAGGGAAAGTGCAGATCACTTCGCTCACGGCGGACGCAGGCCCGATTGCCGTCTCCACGTCGGGCGTCTTCATTCCGGCCACGGGAACCCTCAAGCTCCAGGCCACCGCTAAAGCCCAGCGTGTATCACATAAATGGATTGCTCTGCTTCCCCCGGCACCACGAAAGCTCATAGAACAGTTACATCCCCGCGGCGCTTTCGAACTTTATTTCACCGACCTTGAAAGGCGCATCGAGAAATCCGGGCCCGGCTGGAAATTTGTCGGATCACTTGCGCTGCATCATTTTCTTCTCCACCATACGCTGGAAGCGGCTATAGGGAGCGGAATTGTCACCGTCGCCGGTGATCTCGATGCCCATGAGACAGTGCCAAATCTCGCCGGCGAATTTCACTTGAAGCATGTGCTGGTTGCCGGACGCACCGTGCGGGCGTTGAAAGGGGAGTTAACGGGCGATCGGGTAAATAATACCGTCACCATCAACCATATTTCCGGAAGTGTTGCGGGCGGTGTATTGAGCGGCCATGTGTTGCTGCATTTCAAACCGCAGGTGTCGCTTGCAGCCGACTTTAATCTCTCCGGCGCGCAGCTGGCTGCACTGCTCAAAAACCATCCCATGCCCGGGACGCCGACAACATCGACCATGCCGGCGACGCAACCGGCCAAATCGACCACCGACCTGCCGCGGATAAGTTCCGGGGTGGTCAATGCAAGCCTGCATTTTTCTCAGCTTCTGGGCAAGCTCAGCAGCAGCCATGGTTATGGAGATCTCCTGATCACCAAAGCAAATATTTATAATGTCCCACTTTCCATGGGGCTGCTTCAAATCGCAACGCTTCGACTGCCGGTGAGCTCAGCCTTCAACCGGGCGAAACTCGTCTATTTGATCAAAGGCCATATTGTGAATTTCAGCAAGATTCAGCTCCACAGCCCGGGGGTTGATCTGCTTGGCCGGGGCTCATTGAATTTGACCGACCAACATGTCGATCTGGAACTCATCACGCAGTCCCCCTCGGGTACGGAGATTCCGGTGTTGGGATTCATCGTCGGCATGGCGCGATCGCAATTGCTGCAACTGCATGTTCATGGGCCGATCAGCAATCCCAAAATCACTCCCATTCCGCTGCGGATTCTGGCGCTGCCGTTCGGCGCGCCATAGCGAGTTGCGTGCGTGGCCCGGTTGGTCGGCGGGCGTTATACTTCCGGGAAGCTCACACGCATCCGCGCCGGCGGGAACGTGATGCGCCCGTAGCTCAGTTGGATAGAGCGGCGGTTTCCTAAACCGCAGGTCACAGGTTCGATCCCTGTCGGGCGCATTTGAATGCGTCTTTTCACTGCCGCGAGCCGGGATGCGGAGGCCCGGTGACGCTTTTATTTTTGCCATCAGATTGCCGGAACATTCATCGATTAATAGGCAACGGTCGTCCAAAACCGGCGGGAGGTGTAGATGCGACACCGGTATGGCGGTGTGGTGAAAAGCCGAATGTTGTATGTTGTGTGAGAGCGACTTGTTTTAGCAGGAAGATATGGTATACTTCGGTTACATGTTGGCCCTGCTCTGGGCCCAGCGGGCCGAAAGGCTGTGGATGGTCACAAAATGAAGAAAGGATTAAGCGATGAACAACCAGCATCAGGCAGACGAATCACGCCGCGCATTTCTGAAAGCCGGCGTCGGCGCGCTGGGCGCGATCACTCTGAGCCAAGTCGCATCGGAAAACGCTGAGGCCGATCCGAGCCAGTCACCCCGCCGCCCCAATTTTGTGTTCTTCCTCGGTGAAGGTGTACGCTGGGATGAATACAGCTGCATGGGCAATCCGATTATTCAAACGCCGAATATGGATCGTATTGCGCGTGAGGGGATGACATTTCGAAATTCGTTTACCGTCAATGCACTATGTGCACCCTCACGGGCGATTACTCTTACAGGACTCTACTCGCATGTCACCGGTATCGTGTCTAACCAAGGCACCACCGGTGAATTAGACCTTCCAGGGCAGGTCATCCCTGAAGATATACCGGTGATTTCCGACTTGCTGCGCAAGGCCGGTTATGAGGTCGGGATGTTCGGTCGAGCCAATGTGAATGTCGAAGATCGATATTGGGATCACTACTTCGGATTCCGAGGTTGGATATGGGATTACCACAAGCCGATTCTCCGGGAATGTATCAAGGGAGAATGGTCGTCGCCCAAGCAATACAACGAATATGTGGATGATCTGATCACTACCCGCGCCGTCGAATGGATCGGTAAAAAGCGTGAAAAGCCCTACTGTGCTTTTGTATGGTTCAATGCGCCGCACGCACCGTTCTACCGCCCCCGGCGACTTCTGGATTTGTACAATGGCGTCAAGATTCCCACGCCGGAAACTTTCAATGACGATCTGAAGGATCCTCCATATCCCGGCAAACCCCGGAATTCCGCCATCGCTAACGCCTGGAACAAAATCGGCACCACGGTGAACGGCTATGTTGACCCGCGGACATTGGAGGAATTGGTCAAGGATCATTACGCCGGAGTTGTGGACAACGATTACAATGTCGGTCGCGTGCTGGATGTACTGGAGAAAACCGGTACGCTCGATGATACCGCCATCATTCTCAGCTCCGATCATGGCTTTTTCCTCGGTGAATGGCGCATGTACGATAAGCGCTTCATGTATGAGCCTTCCATTCGGGTTGCCCTGATGGTTCGCTATCCGCGGCTGGTGAAAGCGGGAAGCGTCTGCGATTTGATGGTTCTCAATCTTGATACGATGCCGACCATGATGGAGTTGGCGGGAGTTAAGATTCCGGAGAATGCGCAGGGGAAGAGCTTGGTTCCGTTGCTGCAGGGTAAGTCTCCGACCGATTGGCGAAAAGACTGGTACTATGAATATTTCTCATATCCATATGACGAACACGTGCGTCCCCATCGCGGCGTTCGCACGGAACGTTACAAGCTGATGCATTTCTACGCCATACCGCAGTATCCAGAACTGCCGGATCAGTTCGAGCTTTACGACTTGAAGGAAGATCCCAAAGAACTCAACGATCTCTATGGCAAGCCAGGTTATGAAGCACTGGCAGAACAGTTGAAGCGGCGGATCGTTGAATTTCGCAAAGAAACGCACGACCATACGAATGACGCCTTGATATGACGACATCCCGCTCATTTTAATGTGGTAAGCGGGGCCGCGTCGTTAAGTTGGATCGTTTCGTGGTTCAAAACCTCGATATCGCAGCGTTTGCGATCGATCGAGACCCGGTGGTTTCGATACCGATTGGCTTTGGGATTGCGTTACTTCCAACCAGATTTGACGGTCTTGGTTTGCCTACCGAGGCCTTGACCCTCTGTCGCCGGGACAGATGCGCGCTGTTTCAGGCGGAGAAACGACATGCACACTCAGGGTAGTGTCGTGATGTAGCTCGGCATCGGCGCGGGGATTTTCCAACCGTACGCCCAGTCGATATCCCAAAGATGGTTGAGGCTTTCATGTTGGACATGACCATCGAGAAAGACCATATTGATCCCATGGCTGTGGCGCTCCATGCACCACCTTCCCATCTGCGATGACCAAAGATGCCAGTCTGACCAGTTCATCGGAATTTGTCCATCATAGACTCCCTGCTGCGGCGGCCTATCGGTCTCATGCGGATCGGCATCGGTCCAGAAGGAATCCCCAACCAGGGGAACCGTGCTGGTGGCGACCGACGACTCACTGGGCGGCCACGACTGTTCGGGAGAAAGGGCTGGAAAATAGAGATCCGCAGTTCCCCGCTCGTATAGCCAACCGTTGAACAACCGAAAACGGAGGGATCGTCGTCGTAGAGGTACAAATCATGACCGTTTCGATAGCGGTCTCCTGGGGGTTACGGCCATTTTTATTGACATAACCGTATTTGTTGGTGGATTGGGTGAAATAGGGTGCCAATGGAACTACCCACAGACCGTTGCTGCTGTAGGGAATCGATGCGCCGGAATAGACATCTTCGTATTCGGTGTACGCCATGCCGATTTCATGGAGATTGCTGGCGCGAGCGATGGCGTTCGCGTCGGACTTGGCTTTTCTCGGCGCCGGGAGCAAGTGAAACTACAGCGATGTCCGCCTGTTTATCACCCGCGGCCACAACCACAAATTGACCGTGGGTTATTGGTGGTTGGCGGCTGCAGAAAGCCCAGACGCCATCTGCAGCGCCAACACACAAAACCATTCTCAGGCACTCCTGCGGCGCCTGAGTAACAATAAACCAAGCGCACCAACTCCGAAAAGAGCTATGTCCGTCGGTTCAGGTACAGCCGACGGCCCTACCAACTGGAAGCCATTGAAGTCGCCGCCATTCGAAGTTGAGACCGTGTTCGAGGTAAACGCGACGGCAATATCGCCGTTCGCATCGGCAGTCGTGGTGCCCTCGACGTAGCTGATTCCAAGATCGGAAGTCGGAATAGTTGTTGCGGTGGCGCTGGACGTCTGCGTCTTTGAGCCGGTCTGGCCGAAGCTCACACCGTTAACCGTAAACGCCGCTCCCTGGCCGTTAGCAAGGCCGCCATCGCTCGCGTACAGATAGAGATCGTACTGGGCCCCGGCGGTAAGCCCTGAAATGGTGAAACCATCCGTGACGCCAGTGCCGAGGAAAAGGTAACTGTCCAAAAGTGCGTTGGTGACCGCTGGCGAAGTCTCGTTGCGTTGACCGTTCGGCGCGCTGGTCAGGTCGCTGAGGGAGACGGTGGTGGGGTTGCCCTGCGAATCTTCAAGGTCGGTGAGCAAAGTACCAGTACCGTTGGTGTCCTGCGCCTGATTCCAGACGGTACCGTTATCAGGTGCTGCGCCAGTTCCCGTGTAGACCGTGTAGGTCCCGTGATTAACGTGTACTGGGTACTGGACGTTGATAACATCCGCAGCGGCGATAGACGCCATTGCCGTTGAGCCAGCAATCGTAACCGCAGTCAACAAAAAACGGTGGCGATTTGAGAAAAACTTGGTAACCATGAAAAACTCCTTCCGCTCCATTATGAAGCGCGTTGCATCGTCCATTAACCGAATGGACAACGGTCTGCCGCACTATGCTGCGGCGGATGATACAAAATCGGTTTTGGTATTCATACCAAACCTCGTCGTACCGAAAAACTTTTGCCTTACCTCACCATGGCCACATTCGTCGTAGACCATTCAAGAGGAAGTAAAATCCCTGAAGAGAATTGAGTTTGCCCGCCTTGGCGAACCTACCCGAAGAGCCTCTGGGCCTGCATTAACTCCTTTGCTTGCATTTGATTGGTCGCGGTAAAGGACACCCAGCGATCAGGTGAATAAGAGCCCATTATGAAGAGCGCTCGAATACCAATCGGTTTGCGTCGCAAAACCTGACGACCCCAAACACCAATTCACATTCCCAGACGACCTATGGCTCTCTACAGATCCCGACGTGCTTGCATCTTTATCTGTGTTGGGTTGAAGTTGATACTACCCGCACACCTCCTACAGTATAAACCGACAATACAAGGATTTCAAGAGCGCGACACAAAAAACCACGATTTCAACGATTTGAAGTTTATAAAACTATCGAAATATGCCATTTTTAACTAATTAAAGCAGATAATATGAGACGTTGACCTGAGCGATTTTTTCAAAAAAAAAGATTGAACCTTTTCTGTGGCATACCATCGAAAGACGATCGGCCGCCGGTGAAAACCGCATGACGCCTGGTAGAATCTGTTGCACATAGTCGAGTGTTGGTGGCCACCTTTCCATCCCCCTGCCTCCGGCCTTGTCATCAGCGCAGTGGCGGTACCGCGCGACGTTGAAGTATCCGCATTGGCGATTTTGGCCGGGCCACAGTGCTTGGTAACGGCCGCGCTGTGCCTCGGGCGCGGAAGTCTGAATCATTTGAATCTCATGTTTCCGAGCCGGAATCTGATGTTGGGCAGGTATCGCACAAGGCATAACGGCTTTTGGAATTTCTCAACTTTTCTTCCGAGGGTGAGCGGTGTATAAGGTATTGCTTGGTTCGGATTCGTTGTGGATCGGCAATACCGGGAGGCTGCGATCGGCCGTTTCGAGATCATGACGGCGGAACAAGTGAAACCCTAATGGAGATTTATGGTGATTGGCAAAGTGAAGATTAAGCGGTGTCCTGCACAAACTTACGCGCTTACACGTCGAGGTCTCCTGGCGGGTTCCGCCGGGGCGATTTTGGCCTCCGGGGTCGGAGCCGCCGTCGGAAAGTCCCGCCCGAAGCCGGATCACAGCAATACCCTTTATATCATGCCGATATGGGAACACGGCTTGGATGTGCCGCAAACTACCGATGATGACTATAGGCAGCAGATTGCCAGAATGAAGAAGGAATTCGGCCCCGGGAATGACTACAACAAACTGGGATTTTCCTCTGTTTACAAAGCTGGAAACCTGCATCTGCTTTTGCGGCAGCTTAAGGTGTTTCAACAGGAAAATATTCATCGTGGCGTGATTTTTGCTCTGCAGACGCATAATATCCAAGGGAATAACGTCACCAATCCCAACGGTGACCTGCGGAATTACCAATGGCGGCTCAATGGAAGAACGTGGCGCGGCATGCCCGGGCCAGTGGTGAGAAGAGACACGCTGGTGGTAACCCCATCTCGATATGCCAAGGCTGTCCGGGCGGAAATGCACCATAAGGCCAAACTCTGGGCGGATGATATCAAGACGGCTATGCGGGCTTATCCCGGTGTTATTTCCGTGCTTAATTTCACCGTCGAGGAAGAGTTGGCCATCGGCGGCGCAACCAACATCGAATACCTAGGCGATTACAGCCCTTTTGCCGTTACCGAATTCCGGGACTGGCTGCGCCATCGAGGACTCTATGCACCCGGCGCCCCATATGCCGGACAGGGGGCGCCGGAAGCCATCACCGGGCCGTTTATCTCGGTTAACGGCCACCGGGTCAGCCCGTTTTATCATGATCCGACTCCGGATCGTTCCGCCGGCACCGGTCGATCATTTAACCGCACATTCGGCACCGATTTTAAGTCGTGGACGT
>DAHWIP010000068.1:0-7952 GCA_027344975.1 Phycisphaerae bacterium | reverse complement strand
ATACCGTCGAGAAACCAATGGGCCCCGTGCAGGTCTGCGTAGACACCGGGCGTATAACCATCGACCGCACCGGTGGAGCCGAAGCTGTCCAGATTGATATCGCTATGATCGTAGTTGAAGAATGCGCCCACGGAGAGAAATTTGAAGAAGGCGTAATCGGCACCGAGGGTGGCATTTTCCGTTGTAATATTGGAACTGCCGATGGAACTGGTGTCGGCATAGCTGTCAAACTGCGCGGCTCCAGTGATAAAGGCACTCCATCGTTGGCCACCGCCGGCGGACGGACTGTACGGATTGGCGGCCGGATACGCCAGATACGACGGCAGACCGGCATCCAGTGTCACCATGCGGGATTGATCTCGCAGCATCTGATCCAGCGTCAGTGAACTGCCCCCCTGCTGCCCCGGATTGAGCATGGTGAAACCGGAACTGTCAAATCCGGTCGCACCCGCATCCAGATTGAGCAGATGACTGCTGATCGTCTGATCCAGATTGATTCCGTTCTGAATCGCCACCTGAGGAAAGGCCTGAAAATCAATCGGAGAGAGCAGGTCGAGTGTATAGGGAATCTGAGCCGAATACTGGCTGCCGATGGCGTTGATCAGCTGCAGGTACGCTGAAGACGGGTTCGATTGGCCGTTGTAGCCGTCGGTGGAATCGAGATATTGCGCAACGGCGGTCTGATTGGCCGTCAGGGCGAAGGGGACCAGAGACGGCATCTGTATGGTAAAGAGCAAATTAATATCGGATGGTGTAGCGGTTGTGGTGGCGAAAAGATCAATCGGATGCTGGGTGAAAGTGAGCGATGAGAAATTTCCAGTTAAGGTGCCTGCGGTCAGTACATTAAGAGAGGTACCATTGGCAGGCACGTACCCATTTTGCAGGGTGACGGTGATATTACCGTCGATTGCCGCGGTTCCGTTGATCGTGTAGTGATCGGATTGTCCGCTCTGAGGTCCACCCACACGGACAACCAGCGATCCCGACTGGCCCTCGGTGAGATTATTGGAGATCGTCAGATTGCCCGTGCCACCGGCAATTCCGAGCGTGCCGAAATCCTGCACGGCGGCGGTGCCGAAAGCCGCACCGGAATTCACCAGCAATGAGGCGCCGGGATTGATGGTTGTGCCGACCGTATTGGTATTGGCGCCCGTGAGGGTGAGTGTGCCGATACCGCTGAGTACCAGTCCATTGGTGAAGTCGATTGGGGCGGAAATTTCATCGTTGGAATTGGCCAATATCGCCCCGCCGGTAACGGTGAGCGTATCGCCGGAGGCAGCGCTGGCGATGGTGTAATAATTTCCGCCAGCCGGTCCGCCCGGATTAAACGCAATTCCCGCCGCCGAGATCGCCGCCTGCAGGGTGATGGTGGCGGATGATGTGGTACCGGCCCCAAATTCGGCCCAATCACCCGTGGTCCAGGCGCTGCCGCCGTTGGCTCCGACCCAACTGGTGGTCGACGTATCCCAATTTCCGGAGGTGTCGTTGCCGGCAGCAGATCCGGTCGGCGACCAGATGAGCGTGCTGGCCGACGGCGGCGTCACCGTCACGTTGAACCCCTGTCCGTTGCTGTTGAGCGGAAACGGATAAGCACCAAAGTTTGAACTGGAGGTGGGTATCAATACAACGCTTGAGTAACCGGCAAGAGAACTGATGGGGACGGGAGAAGAACCATTCACCGACGCCGTAGTGCTGTTAAATTTAACGCTGCCATAATTCGCCAATGCACCAACGCTACCATTAACCTGCGTGTCTTCGGCAATCCATTCGACGGAGGAACGGGGTGCGGTCGGGTTGGATTGCGTGGTTGAGAACGTGGTGTTGGTCGTCAGATCATCGAGGCTCAGCACGAAATTGCCACCGCCGATGTACCGTACGCTGGCGAACATCCGATCTCCCGGTGATATCGCCATGTTACTGATGGGGGTTTCCGGGGCGGGGAGTATTTCCCACCAGGCAAAGTAGTGCGGCCTGCCATTATAGTAATCGGCCTCGGTACCGGTCTGTTCCAGAGTTTGGTTATTGAAACCGTCAATCCCCACCCAGATGGATGAATAGCTTCCGGTTGATGATGAGCCACTGGTAATGGCAGGCACGGTCCATCCGCCTGAAATATACGTGAACGCATTGCCGCCCGACGCTGCGGCTGCATACCCGGCCCAGTTGATGGTGGGGACGGTACTGGCCGAGGCCCGGCCGGACCCCGGAAGGCCACCGATGATGGGGATGACCGCAGTGCCAAGCACCATGGCAATAGCTGCCCGGCGCCGCGCCGCTTTCGTAAGGCCGGACCATCGGTTGACCCCCTTGTTGCTATCCGATGAAAGTCTGCTGATCATCAACGGCATCCTTCTAAACGAACCATGATCTACCACCAGCCAAAAACCCACCGCCTGAACCGTCAGCCAGCACGGTTGGGGTAATATGAATTTATTTTTATACGGATGGTTGCGGCAGGACACAGAAATTATTATTCATATCTACCGCTCAAAACCGTCTGATGCCCATCCGCCATCTGCCGAAAGCAGCCGCCCCTGCGACCGAACTCTCGACCCCTACATACGGTTGACGCGAAAGATACATCCCTTCCACAAAAGACGCAATTGAGTCTGTTACCCCCGCATCGGTCGAGGACAATCTCGCCGCCTGAAGCCGACGGTGGGATTCTCCGGCAAATGGACTTCGGAGCCGATCGAGATCGTCAATCATCTTTAATACGATGCCGGGCTGGGATGATAATTGACGAAGCGCGTGCTTTCCGAAAGGAAGGTGAGCGTGACGGTATCACACGGCCCGTTGCGCTGCTTGGCGATAATGAGCTTGGCCTCGTTGAGTTTATCGGGATTTTCCATTGCCCAATCCTCATCTCCGCGATGCAGCACGGATTCCCGGTGCAGCAGCATGACCACGTCGGCATCCTGTTCAATACTGCCCGACTCACGCAGATCGCTGGTGCGCGGTAGGCGCTTATCCTTTTCCGATTCGCGGTTCAGCTGTGAAAGACAGATGACCGGCACGTCAAGTTCGCGTGCCAGCGCCTTGATGCTCCGACTGATGGAGCTGATCTCCTGCTGGCGGCTTTCTTCACGCGGGGCTTCCATTAATTGAAGATAATCGATCACCACCATCTCGATGCTCTGCTGCTGCTTGAGCCGCCGGGCTTTGGATCGCAGGTCCAGCGCGGTGAGGCCGGGGGTGTCGTCAATAAAAATTTTACCCTCTGAAAGCTCGCCGACCGCCATGGTCAGCTTGGTACGGTCATCCTGGGAAAGGGTTCCTGAACGGAGCTTATGAGAATCAACACCACTGCGTGCACAGAGCATCCGCTGGGCGAGTTGCTGCTTGGACATTTCAAGTGAAAAGACCAGAACGGGCTTTTGCAGGTCCACCCCGACATGTTCCACGATATTCATCGCCAGCGCGGTTTTGCCGACGCTGGGGCGTGCAGCGATGATGATCATTTCACCACGCTGGAAACCGCAGGTGAGATGATCGAGTTCGATATAACCCGAAGCGATGCCGGTTAAATGCTCGCCGGTATGGCGATCGAGCATCTCAAACGTTTCCTGAAGAACATCTGAAAGAGATGCCGCATTGCCGCTAATTTTCTGCTGCGCCAGATCAAAGATTCGCTTCTCGCCACGGTCGAGGATGAGCTTGGCCTCGTCGCTGGCCTGATAGCAATCGGTCAGCGTGCTGGTGCAGACGGAGATCAACTGCCGCAGAAGGGCTTTATCACGAACGATCCGGGCATAATAGGCGGCATTGGCGGCCGACGGCACGGTATCGATCAGCGACTGAATATATTCGGGCGTCACCTGCTCCATCACGCCGTTTTTTGCAATTTGATCCAGCAGCGTCACGGCATCAATGCCCGTGTTCATCTCGAAGAGTTCCAGCATGGCCTGGAAGACGATCTGATTCTGACGCGAGAAAAAAGCGTCCGGCTTATCGAGGACCATGCAGACCTCACCGATCACCTGCGGATCAATGAGCATGGAGCCGAGAAGCGAAGCTTCCGCATCGGGATCGTGCGGCGGCAGACGGTCAAATTCGGGGGTGCTTTTTGCGCCATCCAGCGGTCGGGCGCGGCTGGTCCTTACATCCATGAGAGTTCCTCCGGGTGGGGACATCCCACACCCGCCATGAGCGTACCAAAATTCAACGCGAACGTTAATTGAGGCGCAGGAGACAGGTTATCCACAGGTTTACCACCGTAACCGGATTGCATGGGGCCATGGCAAAAGCCGGATCGGCCTCGTTTACTGTACCGGTTTGAGGAACCGCGGATCGACATGGGGTGCATATCCGTTGGGTTGACCCAATTCAGACACCAGCGACCCGTCTACCACAAAGCCGGCAAAAGTACCGGTAAGGATTTCAAAGTAGGCATAGCTGCCGGCAGCGAGCGAACGATTGCTCGTCCCCAGGAACAAGGCCTGAATCTTCACCCCCGGCTTGATGACACCTTTGATGCGTGCCGAGTAGGCGGCGGGATGATTGACCCAATCGTCAATGGTGGGCGGATCAAACGGCAGATCGCCGGGGAAGTCGAGATAGTACTGAGACCATCGGCTTGAGGGGAGGGGCGAAAAGAGCGCCTTGCGTCGGGTCGGGCGCGACCAGAGCAGAAGAGGCCTTTGAACCACATAAATCTGCCCACGCCGGTAGGCCTGAGCAAACGGGGATGACCGCACCGGCTGATTATCGCTGCTGCAGCCGGTAAGCAGTCCCATGACGGCAACGGCGGTAATGGCCGCACCAACCCAAAATACATTCAACTTCATCGGCAACCCTTCCGCAAACGCACACTAACTACGCCGGAATATTAACCCAAAATTCTGGTCAAGTCGCCAGCAGGGTGCGCACCATCCGGCTTGATGCGGCATGACACATCCGCAGAACACCATTGTCCTGCCGCAGCACCAATCCTTCAAATGGATCAATATCCGCCACAATCCCGCTGATGACAACACCACCGGTCTCCAGCGATACGCGCCGTCCCAGCATATCACATCGGGCCTTCCAGGCAGCCGCAATTTCATTTTTATCAGGTGTCGGGCCCAGCCGGTGATGCAGCGCCGTAAGCAATTCACGAGCGAGCGAAAACCGGGAAAGCGGCCCGCCGCAGATCATCGCCATTGACACGGCATATTCGGCGAGTTCCGGTGGAAATTCCACCTGATTCACATTCACCCCGATACCGATGACGGCAAGATCGGAACCCTTCGTAACGGGCTTTTCAATCAAAATGCCCGCGACTTTGCGGTCCGCGAGCAGAATATCGTTGGGCCATTTGAGCCGACATTCCACAGGCATGGCCGGGGCGGCTCGCTCGATGGCGTCGGCGACGGCCAGCGAGGCCGCCAGCGCCAGCAGATCGTCTCCAAGTCCCTGCACATTGAGCATGATACTCATCAGCAGATTGCAGTGCGGCGGCGATTTCCACCGACTCCCCTGCCTGCCGCGACCCGCCGTCTGCTGATCAGCCAGTACGACCAGCGGTCCACGAGCACCACGTTGGGCCTCCGCGGCGCAAAGATCGTTGGTGCTCTCGATGGTGTCGAACACGCGTACTTTCAACCCGGGAAATATACCCTGCGCCGATGCCGCCGATTCCAGCGCTGATTCAAAATCCGTCCACGCCGGCTCAAGCGGATAAAAGCTTTGAGCATGAAGAGCCTGATTCATGGCCGATCCGGTTCCATGTCAAATCCAACGTCCAGGATGGGTGCCGAATGGGTGATGGCGCCGATGCTGATACGATCGACGCCGGTGCGGGCATAGTCCGGCAGATTTTCCAGCTGGATACCGCCCGACGCTTCCAGCAGTGGCCGGCCGTCCGGTGCGAGGCGATCGCGTTCGTGCACGGCCCGCTTGACTTCCTTAGCCGACATATTATCCAGTAGAATAATATCCGGTCCGCCTGCAATCGCCGCCGGAAGTTGATCCAATGAATCAATCTCCAGCCACATCGGCATATGCTGCGGCAAGCTGTTGCGCACGTGTCGAACGATCTCCGTCAGCGCCATCGGCGAGGTAAACCGTCGGGTCAGGGCGGCGATATGATTATCTTTGAGCATCACGCCGTCAAAGAGTGCCATGCGATGGTTCACACCCCCGCCGCAGCGCACGGCATATTTTTCAAGCACTCGGAAACCGGGCATGGTCTTGCGGGTATCGCAGATGACGGGCTTGCCGACGACGGGAGCGTGGCTGCGGGCGCAATCAACGTACGCGCGAGTCAGGGTTGCGACGCCCGAGAGATGCGAAACAAAATTCAACACCACACGCTCAGCACTCAGCATGCGCTGAACGGGACCGGAAATGACGCCAAGACGGGTTCCGGCGGCAACGGCCTCGCCGTCGGGTCGTATCGGCTTCCAGATCAGTTCCTTGGAATAATGGGCGAGTATTTCGGGTATTAAAAAAGTCCCCGCCAACACACCGGGTTGCCGCGCGACCAGTGCACCGGCGGCAGTCCAGTGCGGATCAATAGAGAGTTCCGTTGTGGGATCGCCCGCCGCGCCCGAACCGTGGCCGATGTCTTCCGTTACCGCTAAACCAATAAGTTCGCGGATGTGAGCGTCCAGCGGCGGCGGATGTACTGCGGGCGGATCTGCACTCATGCCAGCATTGTAACCGGGCGACGGCGATCGGGGGACTTTCCATGACGAGAGTTTCATTTGACGGAGAGGTTGTGGCGCAGGACGGTCTGCGGCTCCGCGGGGGAGAATTAAAAGCGGAGCATGCATGAGCCGCGCGGACCGGGCACAAACGGTGCCGCCGCTGCGATCGACACTTTCAATCTAAAGTCGCGAACGACGCCGGAGCAGCAGCAGGCTTGCGCCACCGATTGCGAGCAAGCCAAGTGACGCCGGCTCCGGCGTGGCCGTGGTGGTGGCGATCCCGTTGTTCAGGGCGGTGAACAGGAGGCCGTTGGAGTCCGGCGTCACCGTAAAGTCAAATCCCGGCGCCAGCCCGGTGAAGCTGTACGTCAGGCCGTTGACATCCACCGATTGCGGTGGATCAATAAATTGAAACGTCTGCCCTTTCAGCGGAGCAAACCCGTTGCCGAAATCAAATTCCACCGTGCCGCCGGAAAAGCTTACATTGCCGGTGGCGTCCAACTGAGAGAATTGTCCGGAGCTGATGCCGAATACCGAGACCTTGGTTACCCCGCCGGACTGGCTGAAATTGCCGGTGATTTTCAACGTCCCCGGCTGGCCGTTGCCGACGGCAACTGTTCCACCGTCGTTAAGCACATTGCCTGTGATGGAGCCGGAAGCCGCCAATTGGCCATTGCTGTTGATTTCGATGTTGCCGGCCGTGGCGGCGGTACCGGTTCCGATGGTAATGCTGCCGCTGTAGTTGCTGCCCGCGAGGTTCAGCGAACCATTTTTCCACATGGTCAGGGCTTTGGCCACCGTCATCTGACCGCCACCGGTGAGATTCACAACGCCGTCGCCGCCGGATTTACTGCTGGTGCCACCGACGACCATATTGACGGCTGAGAGGCTCGACGTGCTGCCGTCAATATTCAGGTTTCCATTGATACCTGAGGTTTCCGCCAGATAGACATCGCCGGTGCCGCTGGCCGTTGCCTGCGCGACGGCGCCGTTTCGTATATTAAATGTTCCATCACTGTCTTTGCCGATGATCAGGTCGCCGGCGTATTGGACCTGAGTTTTTTGATCCGTTGCGGTAAGCGTGCCCGCGCCGCCCCCTTTGCCAATGGTGAGTGCGTCACCATCCGCCATCAGGCTTGAGCCGCCTTTAATGGTGACCGTGCCGGAGCCCTCACTGCCGATGGTGAAGCTGCCGGCGGCGCTCCAACTGCTGCCGCTATCGACTACGGCTGTGCCCTGCGTGCCGGGCTGGCTACCCAAGGTTACATCCCCCTGGCTTGAGAGGAAGCTACTGCCGGTCAAGGCAATTGTGCCTGTGCCGTA
>DAHWIP010000067.1:0-8120 GCA_027344975.1 Phycisphaerae bacterium | reverse complement strand
CAGCAGCAGATGCGCGACTATTTTGATCGCCATTACGGACCGGGCAATATGGTGCTCGCGGCGGCGGGGCAGATTAATTTTGATGAACTGGTGCGACTGACGGATCAGGCCTGCGGCCGGTGGCCCTCCATCGCCGTTGAACGCCGGTATCCGCCTCTGACCCCCTCGGCCCGACGGCATCACATCCGTGATGAGAAACTCAAACGGCATTACATCTGCATGCTGTGCCGGGGGCCCAGCGCCCAGGATTTGGAACGGTTCTCTGCCGCCGTTCTGGCCGATGTGATTGGCGATCATGATGGATCGCGGTTTTTTTGGTCGCTGATTGAGCCGGGCTTGGCGGAAGAGGCGGACTTTTCCACATTTCCCCATGACGGACTTGGCAGTTTTTACGCCTATGCATCCTGCGACCCGGCGAAGGCTGATTTGGTGGAAGAGACGATGATCAGGGAACTCGGCCGCGTGCGAAGCGAGGGGGTAGCGGAGGACGAAATCGCCCGCAGCAAAACAAAAATCTCCACCAGCACGGTCATGTCCGGTGAACTGCCGCTGGGACGCATGCGGAATCTGTGCTCTCAATGGATTTACAACCGTGAATTCCGCACACTGGAACAGGACCTGGCCGAACTGGAAAAGGTGAACCTGCCAAGCATCGGCGACTTGTTGACAAAATACCCATTTGAACCGCTTACCATCACCACGCTGGGACCGGGCGATCGGTGAACACCTTCGTGGCGGTTTTCAACAGGTTACCCCGCTGCCGCCAACGATACATGGCCGGACACCGCAGGATGGAGCCGCAGCCGGGGGCTGGCGCATTCCACCACACCCGCGCAGGTGGCGGCACCACACGGATGATCAGTGACTGGCGGCCTTGGATACCGGCATCTTATAATTGATGCCATAGGCCGGCGTCGGAAACGCAAGCGATGATATCCACGACACAACTGTATGCTCATTAAATACACGGTGCCCCAGCGGCTTTTTGCCGGGGTGCACGGCCGCTGCCACACTTCGCGGCAGCAGGTATTGAATCAGCAGTGAATTGTAGGGATTGGACCGGTCGATCAGCTTTTTGCCGTGATAGCTGTATTTGGAGAGGATGTAGAAATTGGTGTAGGTCTGCGTAAGCGTGGGAATGGATTGCGCACCGAACATCTTGAAACCGTGAAAATTCTGCCCGCGATGGCACCCCCGAGTGCTGCAGCTCTGAAGCACAAAGGGTTGAATACTGGTTCGAAACACCCGGATCGCGTCGGGATTGTTCTGCAGGGCAACCATTTTGGTGAATTTGGGGTCACCGACGCGCATGATCAGTGCCACCTGCCGAGCGAAATTACTCAAACGGGAAAACTGCTGGTAATCCTCCTTCGTGAGTTCCATGGATTGATACATGGGATTGGGCGCGATCCATTTTTTCCAGAATGCGGCGAGCGTCTTGGTACGTTTCAGAATGACGCCACGCATCGGCTCGCGTTCCGATGCCGACCATTCCCAAAGCCGAATGCTGTCGATGTCCGCCGGAGTCAGCAGACCGCCGGTGGATTTCCCCTGAACTTCCTTTTTCGGTGCGGTGTGGGCGGAACCCTGCTTGATTGCCGCCACGATGAGCGACTTAAGCAGAACGGCGTTCTGATTCTGCGGACTGATGCTCAGGGCGACGTTCACCTGGGTTAACGCGCGGGAGTACATATTATGACTGTATAAATACTGCGCCAGCGCCACATGTCCGGCAGCCTGCCCCGGCTTGATCTGCGATTCGAGCATCTTGATGTGCTGATCTACGGTCATGGCCGAAACCGATGCGGGCATCGTCGCCACGCCCCCCACCCCCATCGCCACACTCAAGCAGAGAGCACGCAGAACCATCGGCCGATTATTTCCGCACATCCGTCGAACCATCGTGTTACCCCTTCAAAGCTGCCCGGCGACTCCAACCGATGCCCACCGAACCCGAACTTCAGAATCACGCTCTACCCCCATTCACATTCTCGGCACTATAATCCTGCGCAACGTGAGTCTCAAGGAACCGGCCCATGGATCAAAACGCATACCCATCATCCTTTCGGACTTTATCGGCCGAATCTGACCCGATGGTCGAATTATCCGGCGAAGTCGTGGTGCTGGATACCGCCGGCCCGCTGATCTACGTGGGCAGGCTTAAACGCGTGACACCTCACGCATTTGAACTTATCGAAGCCGATGTCCACGACATGAATGACAGCCGGAGCACCAAAGATTTCTATCTCCTGCAGATCCGCGATCTGGGCGTACGCCCCAATCGAGCCATGGTGCTGGTGCATCGATCGCACATCATCAGTGTGAGCCGTCTGGCGGATATAACCGACTGACATCAACGTCTCAGGCCTCAAGCGGCTCACCCTGCACGTGGGTGACGGTGCCGTCTTCATGCAGCACAAATGCCTCGCCCTGAAATACCGCGTCCGGAGCGATCTGCAGCTCGCGGGTGGCAATCACGCCGGCAAACTTACCCGTACGGGTGATGGTCACGCTGCGCGTCGCCACCAGTGAACCGAGCATCCTGCCGGAGATATGAACCGACGTGGCCTGCAATTCGCCGGAAAATCTCCCGGCGGCCTCAATGACGACATCGCCGCAGGTGTTGATCCGTGTCCGCCCGGACAAATCCGTGATGACGATCTTTTCCAGATACAGATGCTTGTGACAATGGGTGCAGCGGGTATTGATCGCCCGGGCCGGCACTTTCAAGGCCTGGCCGCAGAGGGGGCAGTCGATTTCCATCACACTGGATGAGCCGCGATCCTCGGGCCGACGGCGAACATCGCCCCAGGGAATCATGGGAAGACGCGGATGGTTACTGGCTTGAGCCAAGGTAATTCCTCCATGAAAGACCTCGACACCACAACATGGCGTGCGGAATTGCGGAGCCGATTCCGGCTTCTCCGCTACGCCGATAAGTGAATGGTAAATATCTTCCCACGGATATGCAACCTGTCATTTGGAAGAACGGGGCCGAGGCGGCTGCGCCGCCAAAGCAGGGGAAAGTAGAGCAGCTGACAATTAGAGCTCAAGGCCGTGGCTCACGCGGAGGCGCGGAGTGCGCGAAGAAATTCCATAGGCGGCCCAGACTCCCGCTCCCCCAATCACCTCTGCGTACCACTGCGACCTCTGCGGCGAAAAAAATCTATTTACATCATGCCGGAGGCATAAATCGTGCCTGCTCTACTTTCTCTTGTTCGACTCTCACTTTTCCGGCCGGCGGCTATAATCCGCCGTATGAATGAGCGGCGGCATTTTGATCTGATCATTTTTGATATGGACGGCACCCTCACCATCGATGCACTGGATTTTGACCACCTGCGGCAGCGTCTGGGGATCCATGTGCAGGAGCCAGTACTGGAATGGATTGCGGAATTGCCTCCCGGGGAGCGGGAATCGGCATGGCAAACGCTGCATGAATTTGAACGTGACGGCGCTCTGGCATCGGAACTTCGCCCGCACGCCAGGACCACACTCTACCGTCTCCAGTCGCTGGGTGTCCGCACGGCGCTGCTATCGAGAAACAGCCGCCAGAGCGTGGAATTAATTCTCTCCCGGCATGCGCTGGATTTTGACCACATTGCCAGTCGCGATGATCCGCCGATGAAACCGCACCCGGAAAGCATCTGGCAAATCGTCAGGCGGCTGGGAGTGGAACTCGACCGCGTCCTGATGGTGGGTGATTATATTTTTGATATTCAGGCGGCGCAGGCGGCGGGAGTGCGGAGCGTGCTTCTGCTGGAGCCGGACGAACCCCTTCCCCATTTTGCGACCGATGCCGATTTCCACATCCGCTCTCTTGACGATATCGTCACCCTGATCGAATATCCGGACCGCTACGCGGTGGAAGCAAAAAAGGTGCGATGATGGCTCTTTTCCGCATGGATCGGCTTTCTTCCACGACCGGCCACCGGCGAGGCGCCCGCAGGTATCCGGCCTCGACTCTGGCGATGGTGGCCGTCGGATGCTGGGCACTGACCGCCATGGCCGCATCCGCTCCGGCAAAACCATCGCCCGCCGCGCCGGCGCCGGTCAACCCGAAGATCATGCACATCCTGCAGATGCTTTATCATCGCGGCAGGACATTGAGGAATTTCCGGGCGCACGTCCGTGTCACCGTCAACCACCTGCGTTCCGGTGAAACTGACATCAATATCGGTCGCATCTGGTATGAGCATTCCCACAAGGGACATACCCGCTTCGATATTCACTTCAGCATTCTCGCGGTGGATGGGGCCATTGCCCGACATCATGCCGATCATGATATTATTTTTGACGGACGCTGGCTGATCGACCGCAATGGATCGGCAAAAATTTACCGCAAAATCGAAATCGCCCCTCCCGGCAGACATTTCAACCCGCTTAAACTCGGCGAAGGCCCGATTCCGATTCCCGTCGGCCAGCGACCGCTGACCGTCCTGCGGGAATTTCATGTCAAAATGCCGGCGGTGAAAAAACTCCCGGCGCATTGTGTCGCCATCAAACTGACACCCCGCAATCCCAAGGCCTTCACGTTTGATTCCCTCACCTTCATCATCAATACCCGGCTGAAACTGCCGGTATCCATTAAGCGTGTGGACCCGGATGGCACGCCCACCACGGCGGAATTTTCCAAGATCGTCATCAACAAACCGATGCACCATTCATTTCATATCTCGCCTCCGCCGGCCGATGCAGGGTGGACCGTCACCATCAAACGCATCAAAAACGCCTCCTGAATGTATCGCGGAACGGAGGGTATCAGGACGGGCGGCCGCATCCCCTGAAAAATCCGCCCTCAGTCACGGGAGGCGGTGGGGGCCGATCAGCCATCAAACTTTTTCTGTTCCATTGGCGACGCACAAACGTATACCTAAAACAGGGGAGGGATGGCAGGGCAGCGCGTGTTGCTCCCCCCTCCCGGATTTTTAACAGAAAGGAAATTTCGTGAACATGCTTCAACGTACGGCGGCGGCCCTCCTGCTGCTCGGTTTACCCGCGCTCGCACGCCAGGCCGTGGCCCGTTCCTCTCAACACGTCAAGCCCATCAAAGAGCCGGTCAAGGTCTTTATCCTCACGGGTCAGTCCAACATGGTGGGCGTCGGGCATGTGGGGCCGATGTCATTTAAGGGCTCGCTTCTCCGGGCCGTCTACAAAGAACATCTTTATCCGTTCCTGCTCAATAAGTCCGGCCATTGGGCGGTGAGTCACCGCATTCGGTATGTGCAGGTGATCTCCGGCCGAAAAGCCGGCTACACCAAAAAGCAGTGGGATGCCTACTGGCGTACCCACACGCTGCATGAAAAGCTGCCCAACGGCATGATGGATACTTGGTACAACCAGTGGATGACGGTCAAAGGGCATCGGTTCATCGGCCCGGAATTCGGCATCGCCTATGAACTGAGCAAGGTTGTTCATGGGCCGATCCTGATTCTGAAAAGCTGCAATGGCAACCGGAGTATCGGCTGGGACCTCCTCCCGCCGGGCAGCAAGAATGAGTTTTACACCCAAAATGGAAAGACGTGGGAATATGCCGCCTACGGTCAATCAACGCAGAAGTGGCTCAAAGGAACGCCCAAGGCGGATCGCAAGAAAGTCCCCTGGTACGCGGGCAAGGAATACGACATGGACACCAAATTCGAGGAGTACGTTCTGGCGAACCTGTCGAAGTATTATCCCGGCGCCACCCGCTATAAAATCTGCGGATTCTTTTTCTGGCAGGGGGAAAAAGATCTGGAGGACCCGGGCTACGCCGCCCATTATGAAAAGAATCTTACCGCCTATATTCACGCGCTGCGCAAAACGCTTCACGCCCCCAAGGCACCATTTGTGCTCGGGACGCTCGGCGAGGCGGTGAAAGGGAAAATGAAGGGAACCGAACGCGTCATCCTCGACGCACAGCTTGCCGTGTCCAATCCGGCGGTGAACCCCGACTTCAGGGGGAATGTGGCGACGGTCTACACGCACCCGTACTCACTGGGGGGCACGGGCGACGGTCACTACAACCACAACTGCCAGACGTACATGAATGTCGGCATGGCGATGGGCCGGGCGATGGATAAGTTGCTGATGCATAAATAATACGGCGGGATATTACCCTGGCGCACCGGGGCAGGTGCGCCAGGGTCCGCGCTGCGGCCCGATAGGGCCGTCGGCTTGCCGGCGGTAGCGCTGTGTGTCACGCCAAGCCGCGATGAA
Organism: Phycisphaerae bacterium; assembly: GCA_027344975.1. Lineage (GTDB taxonomy): Bacteria > Planctomycetota > Phycisphaerae > WQYP01 > WQYP01 > JAJZGD01. The sequence continues at coordinate 1,922 of DAHWIP010000067.1, read as the reverse complement.
GAAACCGGTTTAACCGCAGGAGACGCTGAGGAACGCTGAGGTTTTAGAATTTGTTGACCATGCGTTTAATGCCGTCCCTCATATGCTCTACGTTGAAATTCAGCAATAAGCCGACCTTGATTCCACTGAGTTTCAGGTATGTCAATATCTGAGCCTGGTGTATCGGAGCAAGCTCATCCACGGCCTTAATCTCAACGATCACCTTATCAGCCACCATCATGTCAATCCGGTAGCCGACGTCGATCTTGACCCCGTTATAGGCTACGGGCAACTCCACCTGAGTCGCGACCCCAACGCCCCGCTTCCGCAACTCGTAGGCGAGACACTCCTCATAGGCACTTTCCAACAAGCCGGGCCCCAAGGCCGAGTGCACCGCCATGGCTGCGCTTAATATCCCCTGGCTAACTTCGTTCGGCTCCACGGCGGCATTCTAAGGCGCACCTTCGGCGTTATCGTGCTCGCCCGAGAACACCGCCCCGCGAGGCGGAGAAGCGACCGGTTTAACCGCAGGGGACGCTGAGGAACGCTGAGGATGGGCGGCTGTGTCGCGATAGAGCCGCCGGCTTGCCGGCGGTAGCGCTGTGGCTCACGCGGAGCCGCGGAAGGCGCGGAGAGGGTACTATAGACCCAGTAAAATCTCTGACGCAACCTCTGCGTACCTTCGCGACCTCTGCGGTAAAAAAGAAGCTCTCTACATCATGCCGCAGGCATGAAGCGTGCCTGCTCTACTTTCTACTGTTCGACTCTCACCTTTCTGGCCGGCCCCGCCGGCCGCCTCTGCGGTGAAAAACAGTACTTACCGTCGTGCATCGCACGGCTCCCTATTTGCTCTACTTTCTACTGCTCGACTCTCACCTTTCTGCTGGCGCGGCCCTGCCCGCCAGCAGCTCCGCCACCACCTTCGGCACCTGCACCAGCGGCGAATATTCGCCATACCACTGCTCAAATTTCGCCCGGCACAGCGGCCGCATCGCACCAAGCCGCTCCGGGTTATCCGTCGCCTCCTTCAGCACCCGCGTCAGATCCTCCGCACTGCGGTTCTTAAAGAGCCACCCCGTTTTGCCCGGCTCCACCAGATCAATCGCCGCCCCCGCCGCATCGCACCGCCACCAAGCATCGCAAACGGCACGGGCAGCGGGCGACGGCGCGCGGTGAAACCCGGCCCCAACTGCCCGGCCATTGCCGCAAAAAAAAATCGGCTGCACGGTCGGGTGCCGTCGGTCAAATCCGTAGGCCGTGGACATCGTGATGCGGCGCCGACGCGACGACCGGCAACAGACCGGCGGCGTCGCGGACGAAAATTTTGTTGTTCCCCTTGCCGGTCGGCGAGCGCACGAACCTTCGGGCCAACGGATCATATCCGCACGCCTCGAAGCCTAAATCGGCAAGATCGCCCGCGACCTTGGCCTCGTCAGCGCCGTACCGCCCACCGGTGCCCATCAATTCGGCGACAATCACCCTCAGTTTTGGCGAACGTAGCACCGAGGCCGCCCCCGCCAACACCGCGGCCTCGAAGCCCTCTACGTCGATCTTGATCATGGTCGGCGCTCGGTCACCAAGGACAGAATCCAGCGTCACCACCGGCACCTCGATCGCGTCTGGCGCGGCCTCGCCCGGTGCGACCAAGTGGCAGGTTGTCCCTGACCCCGCGAAGCGCAGCCGTCCGGGGGTACGGCCCGCCGCGGCCATCACAGCCTCAACCCGCCCCCCGACGCCGTTGCACTCGACGTTCTCCATCAGGCGGGAGTAATTGTCGGGGTGCGGTTCAAGGGCGACCACCCCCGCGCCGCAAACGGCGGCGGCGAGGATCGTGTAGGCACCGAGGTTCGCGCCCACATCGACGAAGGCATCGCCGGGGCGCAGGAGGTGAAGGAGGAGGCCCATCTCGTTAAAGTCGTGCAGCCCGTAGTAGATGTTGCCGG
>DAHWIP010000066.1:0-8126 GCA_027344975.1 Phycisphaerae bacterium | reverse complement strand
ATATGAATCACCGCATGGCGATGGCGGGTGGTGATATTGTCATCGCGGTGGCGCTGCTCGCAGCCGAATTGAAAAAGCAGGGGTTGCATCTACCCATCGACCTCCCGGCGATGCCTGCAGCGCCCAAAGGGTTTGACGAAAAAACGTGCCGTGCGATGGCCGCCGATCTCCTTGCCCACAAGGGGCAGTCGGTTATTACCGTTGGGCATCATCAACACCCGGTGGTCCACGCGCTGGCGGCCGTACTCAACGATGCGCTTGGCGGCACGGGCCGCACCGTGAAGTATTACGACGTTCAGGACCCCGATCGCAAAACCCATGTTGAGGCCATTACGGAACTCACCGATGCAATGAACACCGGCAAGGTTAAAACGCTGGCGATTCTCGGTGGAAACCCGGTATTCACGGCTCCGAATGATCTGAATTTCGGCGCTGCGCTGGCGAAGGTACCCAACAGCATCCATCTCGCGGATTACGACGATGAAACCTCGGCCCTGTGCCAGTGGCACCTGCCCGAGCGCCATTATCTCGAAAACTGGAGCGATGCGCGTTCATGCGACGGCCTGATCTCGATTGTCCAGCCGATGATCGAGCCGATCTTCAACGGCAAGAGCCCCGCTGAAGTGGTGGCGATTCTCAACGGCGAGCCGCATCTGGGCGGCTACCAGATTGCTCAGGATGCCTTGGGTATTAAAGCCAGTCAGTGGAAATGGAAAAAAGCCCTATTTGATGGCTATATCGAAGGGACGGCATGGTCGCCGGCGCACGTGCGGGTGCATGCTGGCGATCTGGCGGCGGTACTGGGTGCGGCACTGCAATCGGCGGCGGGTCGAAAGCTTGCGTCAAATGAATTTGAAATTGTCTTCCGGCACGATACGAAAATGTACGACGGACGCTGGGCCAACAGCGGTTGGCTGCAGGAACTGCCCGATCCGATGACCCGGCTGACGTGGGACAATGCCGCGATGGTCAATCCGAAGACGGCCCAGGCCCTTGGCCTCAATCCGCATGTGTCGCAGATGATTGAAATCAGCATTGCCGAGCGTACGCTGAAAATGCCGGTATACGCCTTGCCGGGGCAGCCGGAAAATTCCATCAGCCTTCCGTATGGTTACGGACGCACCAAATCGGGTGTGGTTGGGACGGGAACCGGTTTCGATGTCTATCAATTGCGAACCAGCGCCCAGATGGACATGGCGGTCGCAACGGTCAAGCCGACCGACGAAACCTACCAACTTGCCACCACGCAGAACCATTTCGTCATCGGAATCGTGGGTGAAAAGACCATTGCTGAGCGTATTCCGCAGCTTGTCCACATGGCGACATTCAAGGAACTGCAAGCCAACCCGTCGCTGGGGCACAAGCGGCAGACGGCGGTGAATCTCTGGGATGAGCATCACTACAACACGGGTTATCAATGGGGTCTTTCGGTGGACCTAACCTCGTGCATCGCCTGCGGAGCGTGCGTGGTGGCGTGCCAGGCCGAAAATAATATCCCCATCGTGGGCAAGGCGCAGGTGCTCAATGGCCGCGAGATGCAGTGGATGCGCATCGACCGCTATTTCCGTGGCCCCGATCTGACCCGGCCGGAATCGGTTCATGAGCCGGTGATGTGCATGCAGTGCGAAAATGCCCCGTGCGAGGCGGTGTGCCCGGTCGGTGCGACCATGCACAGTCAAGATGGGCTCAATCAGATGGCCTATAACCGATGCATCGGCACCCGTTACTGCATGAATAACTGCCCGTACAAAGTGCGTCGGTTTAACTTTTTTGATTACAACAGCGGCACCCTGCAAAATCTTTACGAGCCGAATCTACTTCGCAAACCCATGAATGATCTCGTGGCCATGCAGCGGAACCCGGAAGTAAGCATCCGTGTCCGCGGCGTGGTTGAAAAGTGCACCTACTGCGTCCAGCGCATAGAGATGACCCGGGTGACGGCGGAACGGCAGAATCGCCGCATCCGGGACGGCGAGATTGTTACGGCGTGTCAGCAGGCGTGTCCGACGCAGGCGATTGTCTTTGGTGATATTCTGGATAAATCATCGAAGGTGGCGATTCTGCGCAATCAATCCCGCAGTTACGGTCTGCTCAATGAGATGCTCTTTACCAAACCGCGGACGACGTATCTGCCGAAGATTTCCAACCCCAATCCGCAAATTCCGCCGAGCGAATTGCCGGACTTGGGAATTATGTGATGTGGGGGCGCGAAAGTCAGTCGCTTCGTAGGATGTGATGCAAGTATGACAACGATTGAAATACCGCAGACGAGACTTGAAACCGGTTATGACAATACCGCAGAGGATTGTATTAACCGCGAGCCGCTGATCACCGGGGAGGCGACGTACCATGCGGTTACCAAGATTGTTTGCGCCACGCCGGAAGCGCGGCGGGCACCGAAAATCTGGTACGTCTGCTTCACCATCTCGCTGATGCTCCTGTGTGTTCTGTTCCTGACGATTGCGTACCAGGTTTTCACCGGTGTCGGTGTTTGGGGGAATAATTCTCCGAACGCCTGGGGCTTTGACATCATCAACTTCGTGTTTTGGGTCGGTATTGCCCACGCGGGTACGATGATTTCGGCCATTCTGCTCATGTTCCGGCAGCGCTGGCGAACGGGTATCAACCGCTTCGCGGAAGCGACAACCGTATTTTCCGTTCTGTGCGCGGGCATTTACCCGGCCATTCACGTCGGTCGGCCGTGGTTCGCCTATTGGTTGCTCCCATATCCGAACATCATGGGAGACTGGCCGAATTTCTACAGCCCGCTGCTTTGGGATGCCTTGGCGGTCGGCACCTACAGTACTTTCTCGTTTTTATTCTGGTATTTCGGGATGGTGCCGGACCTCGCTACTTTGCGGGATCGCGCCAAAACCCGCACTCGCCACACGCTGTACGGAATCTTTTCACTCGGATGGCGCGGGTCAGCCCGCCACTGGAAGATTTATGATCGTGGCATGATCATCATGGGCGGCCTCGCGTGCGCTTTGGTCATGGCCGTGAGTTCGACGGTTAGTACCGATTTCGCCGTATCTCAGATTCCCGGCTGGCATGAGACTATATTCCCCCCGTACTTTACGGTAGGTGCGATTTTCTCCGGTTTTGCCACCGTCATCGCTCTGGCGATCCCCGCCCGGCATCTATTCGGGCTTAAGGACCTGATCACCGAGCGGCACATGGATAACCTCGGCAAGCTGATGCTCGTGCTTTCCTCCATCGTGCTGTACATCTACCTGATTGAATTCTTTACGGCCTATTACTCCGGCAATTTTTATGAGCGGTTCGCCTATTACAACCGTGAATTCGGTCCTTACTGGTGGATGGGCTGGGCGATGATGTTCTGCAACGGTGTGGTGCCGCAGGCACTCTGGTTCAAAAAAGCCCGCACCACATGGTGGTTATCGCTGCCGATTGCACTACTGGCTCTTTTCGGCATGTGGACGGAGCGGTTCAGCATCATCGTGACATCCATTCATCGGGACTTTTTGCCGTCGTCGTGGCACATGTATTCTCCGACGATCATCGATATCGGTATGTTCGCCGGCAGCTTCGGGTTGTTTTTCACCCTGTTTTTACTTTTCTGCCGCTTCCTGCCGATGGTCGCGATGTCGGAAGTGAAGTCCATTCTTCCGCAGTCGCATACGCATCTGCCGGAAGATTGCAAGGATGCTCAGTAACAGTTGGAGCTTTTTAAGCGGAACGAATGATGAGCACTTATATACCATCCATGGATGCCCCGGTCGAAGAGCCCGCCCTGTATGCGTTGCTGGCGGAATTTCATGACCCGCAATCGCTGATGAATGCGGCGAATGTGCTGCGCAAGGCCGGTTATTACCGCTGGGATTGCTACACGCCCTTTCCGGTCCACGGACTGGACAAGGTGATGGGCCAGCGCCCGTCAATATTGCCGGTGGTGGTGTTTACCGTAGCGGCGCTGGGTTGCATCGGTATGCTGGCGCTCGCGTGGTATTGCAACGCGTTCGATTACCCGATTGTTGTCTCCGGCAAACCCTATTGGGGTCTTGGCCCGCATATGTTTCTGGCTTTTCCGGTTACGGTTCTCGCCAGCGTGGTGACGACTTTCTACGCGACATTTATCTTCTGCAAACTGCCGATTTTTCGACACCCGCTTTTCACCAGTGAGCGCTTTCGTCGCGCAACCGATGATGGGTTTTTTATCGCCGTCGAAGCCCGCGATGCGAAATTTGACTTGAAGGTCACATCCGAGCTGCTCAATTCTGCCGGGGCATTGGCCGTCGAGGAGGTTCGCGACTAACTCATGAAACGTAAAACGCGAAATTTTTATATTTACGTCAACATCGGGCTTCTGGGACTTGTCCCGTTCGGCCTCATCTGTCTGGCTCGCCATGAACGCACGACTACCCCGCGCTGGGCCATCATTCAAGATATGGACAAGCAGCCCTACTATAAGCCGCAGCGCCCCAGCAAATTATTTGCCGATGGCCGTGCCATGCGGCCGCACATCCCCGGTACGCTGGCGCAGCAGGATTTCATTTATGTTAATCAGGCTGAAGTCCGAGCCCATCCCCACAATTGGGCCAAGGGGCATGTGGTACTGAAGAACAAGACCATCTACGATTCGGTCCTGTACGGCCAGAAATTGGTGCATGGACAGGGACAGTGGCTGACGCATATCCCCATTCCGCTTACGAAGCGGTTTGTGGAGCGTGGGCGGACGGAATTTAATATTTTCTGCGAACCCTGCCACGGATACAACGGGCGCGGCAACGGCACCGTCAACCGCTGGGATCAGCGGCTCCGCAAAGACGGCTCGCCGGACGCCGGTACCTGGGTGCCACCTAGCGACCTCCTCGGCCCCGGAGTTAAGTTCCTTTCGGACGGCCTGATCTTCAATGTGATCGGCAATGGCGTCGGCACGATGGCGTCGTACAAGGATCAGATTCCGGTTGTGGATCGGTGGGCGATTGTCTCGTATGTGCGGGCACTGGAAAAATCACAAAAGGTGGTTCCCGTATCCAAACTGCCTTATCCCATTCGCCATAGCCTGAAATCGCTGCCGGTCAAAACGATGGGCAACGGGAAGAAGAAATGAAACGTCTTTTTGGCAGGAGCGCGCGGTGAGCGTGTCTGATAAAAACATAGTGCTTGGAACCCGTGAGCAGATCTACATGGAGCGTATGGCTCCCCGGGTGATGAAATATGCTGGTGGAATCGGTATCGCCGCCCTCATTGCCGCGGCGCTTCTCGGGCTGGCTCTCCACGACAGCATGAAGCAGTTTCTGTGCAGCTATCTCACGGCGTGGGTGTTCTTTTTTGCGCTGGCGGTATCAGCCCTCTGGTTTGTGCTGGCCCATCATCTTTTCAAGGCCGCGTGGAGCAATGTGGTTCGCCGGATCGGCGAAGCGGTGTCCAACAACTTCATCCTGCTGGCGATACTCTTTATTCCAATCCTTCTGGGCATGAAAGTGATCTTTCCCTGGACCAGCCACGCCTTCATGATGTCTGGTCCGGAATTGCGGCACAAACAATTGTTCCTCAATACTCCGTTCTACATTCTTCGAATGGCCGTATATCTGGGAGTTCTGACTGCCATAAGCATTTATTATCGCCGCACGTCGCTCCTGCAAGATCAGGACGGACAGGTGTCGCGCCGCATGCGTTTGCAGAAGCACTCGGGGTGGTGCTTTCTGGTGGTCTGCTGGATCATGAATCTTATTGGTGTTGATCTGGTGATGAGCCTGCAGCCCAAATGGCTCACGTATGTCGAGCCGCTGTATTTCGCCACTGGATGCGCTGTTACGTTTTTTGCCGCCTTACCCGTTATTACCCGCTGCTTTCAGAGGCAGGGCTTTTTGCCGGTGGTCAACAAAGAACACTACCACGACATGGGGAAATGGCTCTTCGCTTTCGTCATGTTCTGGGCCTACATCGGTTTTGCTCAGTATATTCTCATATGGTACGGAGATGTTCCGAAGGAAACAGCGTTTTTTCTGTTCCGGCAGATCGGCCCGTGGACAGCTATCTCGATCGCCCTGATCATCGGCCACTTCCTGATTCCATTCCTCGGATTGATTTCAAGGTGGCCGAAACGGCGTCCCGCGACACTCGTATTCTGGGGTGTATGGGTACTGGTATTTCAGTATCTGGACTTTTTCTGGCAGATTCAACCTGCTGTATATGAGCAGTCACAGAAAGTGCAATCGGCGCCGGTGAGCGGGCTGGATCCCTACAAGCTGCTCGGCCCCGCTGGCAAAATGGTTTGGATGCCGCTGCATCCCCTACCCCTGCTCATCAGCCTGCTTTGTGTTGTCGGTGTCGGCGGTGTCTTTGTCGCCCACACGTTTTATCTTTTGGCGAATAAATCTCTGCTGCCTCTTCGGGACCCGCGATTACCCGAGGCGCTGGCGGTGGAAAGCATATAGAGGTGTACCATGTCTCATGATGAGCGCCTGGGTATAGAGCACCCCATCCGACCGGAACCCGGTGCCCACAATCAGCGCGATGATGTCGATGCCAGCGGTATTTTTATTGTCGGCATCACCATGTCGCTGGTTGTGCTCGTTACCGTGCTGTATATCTCCGCCTATTACCACCATTACCGTCACGTGCTCTACTTTCAGCGCATGAGTACCGTCGGCAACTGGGCGGCGGCGGTGAAACAGGAACAGGTGGCGCAAATCGAGCCTCATTATGCGAATGCAGCTCACACCAAAGCTACGATTGGTATTCAGCTCGCGATGGACGAGGTGGTAAAGCAGTACCAGGCATATGCCCATCCCAAGCCGGTATCGAAAACCCCAGAATCAACGCACGCTGCCGCAGCCGGCCCGATTCGGCCGAAAGGCCCCCTGAGCGTGTACGGTAAAAAGCTTTATGCCTCGTTGGGGTGCATTGCCTGTCACACCGTGGACGGCAGTCCGGGTGTCGGGCCGACGTGGAAAAATCTCGCTGGATACCCCGTGCAACTTACCACCGGTAAAACCGTGACCGCAGATTATAAGTTTCTTCGTGACATGGTGTTATACCCCGGCAAGCTGGTTGTGAAAGGGTTTCCAAACATCATGCCCAACTATGCAGGAAAGCTGGGTGGCAAGAAGAATATCTATAAGCTCAATGCTATCATTTGGTACATCAATAAGCTGAGTAACAAGAGCAGCAAAACGACTCAGCCGCCGATGCCCAACGGATGATTTGGAATCCTTGGAGCGAATAAAATAGATGGTGAGGCGGACCTCACAAGGTGTTGACGATGGTTGTGAATGAAAAACGAATCGGAATTCAGCGTGGGAGATCAAATGATCTCACCCGATACGTTCGCAACCCTCTGATTTCCATCCTGATGTCCATCTGTGTCTGCTGCTGTATTCTCGGCCTGCTGAATGTAGGAGTCGCTGAGGCAAGTTCGTTTGGCCAGCTGGCGGCCAATGCCCAAGACGGCCGCGATGCCCAGGCTGCGGGAATTAAAACGCACCCCGGACGAAAAATTCCGCTCAATCTGAGTTTCATCAATTCACACGGTAAAAAAGTAACGTTGGCCCAATACTTTCGCAAAGGGCGGCCGGTCATCCTCAGTTTCGTCTATTTCCGCTGCCAGGGCGTCTGCCCCTATGTGGAAATGGGTTTGGCCAACGCCATCCGCCGGCTCTCAGATCATATCGGTCACGACTATGACGTGGTGACCGTCAGTTTTGATCCCACCGACACGTGGCAGGCGGCGGCGGATAAAAAAGCCGGGTATCTCACGGTGTTCAAGCATCCCGAGGCGTTCGCCAAGCATTGGCATTTTCTCGTTGGCAAACAGTCCTCGATTTTGCCGCTCACCAAGGCCGTCGGCTTCCATTACATTTTCTACCCTGCCACGCACACCTACAATCACGCGGCGGCCATATATGTGCTCACGCCCGGCGGGCGGATTTCCAACTATTTTTTTGGCATCAAATATGATCCCGCGCAACTTAATTTAGCGCTTGTGCAGGCAGGCGATCATCGCATCACGAATATTTTTGATCAGGTTCTCCTGCTGTGCTGTTCATTTAATCCGAACATCGGCAAATACACGCCGGTCGCTGTGCGCGTGATGTCTTTGGCAGGTGTAGCGGTTATTTTGGGCCTTAGCGCTATGTTTGGTACACTCTTTTACTGGG
>DAHWIP010000065.1:0-8132 GCA_027344975.1 Phycisphaerae bacterium | reverse complement strand
TAGTATCCGGCATTGGAAATGATCTCGCTGTTTGCCGTGTTGTTTGAGACCAGAAGATCCGCCGGCAGGGTGTTGTAGGTTGTTTCGTAGTATTCGGTTGTCGTTTGCGTCGGTGTGGCGGAATTTGCCACGTCAATCTCCCAGATCATGTAAGGATCGGTGATCTTTACGGGCGAGCTTTGGGGCAACAGGTTTTCGTACATACCGGCCAGGGGAACTGCATTGGAAGTTGATGAACTGCCCCAATATGCTGCCTCCGGAAAGCCGGCGAGGGGGGCCAAGAAATCGGTCGAGGAACTGGTAACCTCGAAACCGAAGGCGGCCGTGGCTCCATTCTGGATGGTTGCCGGCGGATTGGCATTCGAGGTAAAAGTCACCGTTGTGGCGGCCGGACTTGACGTGTAGGCGGAACTTGCCGTGGGGCTGTTGAAAGAATTAACGTAACTCCCAAGCCCCGCTGTTACATCGCCCGAGAGGGCAACGTTGAAGGAGGATTGGGCGGCACCGGTGTTGTTGGTAACCTGGTAAAAATAGTACTGGGGTGTTGTCGCCAGAACGGTCGCATTGGTCTCCGTGGCAAAAACCAGCGGTATGGCGGCCGACGCGGCGACGGCACTCCCGAGCATCCAAGAAGCACGACGCGACAAACGGGAACCACGGTTGAGGTTGTGACGATTCATAGGAATTCCTCTCAAAAACTCTACAGCACCACCTTTCAAGGTGGCGACCCCACTTGCACCGGGCCCGCAGGCGATTCGGCTGCCGATACTTGGAGAACAGGCACAAGGCAAACCGGCCGGCCGACGCAAGAGCTTAAATTTGTTTCGTGCAGAACTTGCCCTCGTCTGCAACCACAGCGGAACAATAACTGATGCCAATTAAAAGTCAAGAACGTTTTATGAATGGCGAGTCATTATGTCCCGGTAGTTATTCGAATATGCGAAAAGATGTGCCGCCGCTGCCGATGGATACCAATTCATCCGCCGGTAAACTACGCATGACAGATTCCCGGCAGTCGCATGGGGCGGTTGCGCCGGGGATGTGGAAAAACTGAAGCGGGTACGTGAATAAGGGCCAAATGCCCCCCGCATATTGAGGATTTCATTGATGCGTTTTTACCTGGATTCGTCCGTGGATGCGGCAGTCGGACAGCGGCTCACCCAACTGGGACACCATTATCAATCGACCCATCCCGACGATGTCGATGCGTCATCAACACCCGAACTTTGCCTGTGGATGTCGAAATCAGGTTTGCAATGGGTAACGGCTGAGAGATCCAACATCGACGCCATCTACGATCAGGGGATCGCGTTTCACGGAGCTGTTGTGTTTATGCAATCTCCGGAGGGAGATATTGCTGATGTATTTGAACGTTACCCGACGCTGAAATCCGGCCGACTTTATACGCTCACCGCCCGTAAGACCAAGGTGCGGCAATTGCCAACGAACAGCAAACCGTCGCGACCCGCAACGGGAGATGGCAGGTGAGCCGGTGCGGCACCGCATTGGCAGACGCACATGGAGACCGATTGAATCTTGTTTGAACTGACACCCGAAAATGTAATCGAATATCTGCGGGCAAGAGATCAGATTACATCGACCGATGTGCTGATTCAGCAGCTTGGTGGCGGGGTTTCCAGCATGGTTCTCAAGGTGCTCGATATGAATGCCGGCGAGCCGGTCGGCACCGATCTACGCACTCCGGGGCAGATCAAACGCGGTGTGCCTGATCAGCGCATGCGGGCGGGTAGATGTCTCGTGCTCAAACAGCCACGGGAACAGTTTCGCGTGGCCGCCGCCTGGCAGGTCGACTGCGATCGCATCTGGCTGGAGCGAGATGCACTTCAGATGCTTGCCGAGGTGATGCCGGTCGAAACCCTGCCGCAATTCCTGTGGGAAGATGCGGAGAATCTGGTGCTGGCGATCAGCCCCGCGCCAACTGAATATGTGAATCTCAAAACATCCCTCCTGGCCGGAAAAGGCAAACGCTGGTGGATTACGCAGTCCGCCCGCTGGCTGGCGCATCTGCACCGTGCCACGAAGGGAAGCGTCGCACAGGCCCGCTTTGGCGACGCCCGCCTCTTTGAGCAACAACGCATCGATCCGTACTTCAGACACCTCCAGCCCAAGTATCCGCAGGTTGCCGCCCGATTGAGCGATCTGTGCCGCTTTCTGCTTTCGGATCCGATCTGCCTCATTCACGGCGACTATTCTCCAAAAAATATCCTCGTGAGCCCCGAGCCCAACGACCACTCGGGCGTGTTTGTGGTGGATTTTGAGGTGGTATTCGTCGGCCAGCCCATTTTTGATATCGCGACGCTCATTAACCACCTGCTGCTGAAAGGATTTTATCGGGCGCCGCATTGGCGAGCGTTTATGCTCATGGCCGATGAGGCGTGGCACGCCTACAGCCAGGCCGCCGGGCCATCGCTGATCGCCGCCCATGCCGATTGGGGCGCGGTGCTGCTCGGCGCGCTGCTGCTGGCCCGCGTGGATGGCAAATCACCGGTGGAATATCTGACGGATGAATCGCGACGGGAAGCGGTGCGGACCTGTGCACTGGAATTATTAACTTCCGGCGGGTCACTCGACGACGCACTGGATATCGTCGGTGACCATCTCAATCGACTGGACTGATCTTACGGCCTGCGACGTTCATCGTTGAACATTCGGCGGTGCACCGATTCCGGCAGCAGCGGCGGCGGTGAACCCAGGTAAAAATGCCAGCGGGAAGAAACCGTCAGGAGCTGGGCTGGCCGGGCTGTCAGGCTCGCGCCATTACCGTCACATCGGCTCGTAAGGGGGGTGTAATTTCAATGACCTGACAACGCGATTATTCGAGCCGGGCGTAGAGAATGCGACCGGTGAGCCCGCCTATTTGAGGAAGCGAATAGCGATTGGGCACCGGTATATCTCCCCTGCCGAGGACTTCACCGCTCCAATGATTGAGAAGATGACGAACAGCAACCCCACCACCGGTAAGAGCAGAAACCCGATAAAGACGAATGCGAGGAAGATACAGCCAAAGAAGTATATGATGAACGACAATTGGAAGTTGAGCGCCTCGCGTGTGACATCGCGAAGCCAGCCGGGCTTGTCATGGTTTAACAGATAGAAAATCAAGCTGGGGATGAATCCGAAAAATACTCCCAGCACCCAGACGAGGATGGCCATGTTCTTATCCTCCTTGGACGGGGAGTTATCTGTGGATGGAGACGCCTGTGGAATACCTGACATCGGAAACCTCCTTCTCGTTTTGTTAACCCATGCGCAGCCGACGTGGACATGCGCCCCTGTAAATTGATAATGAAAGTGTACCTTCAGAATTATTGGTACGCAAGTAACGCTGACCGCTGGGATGGGCTGTCCGCCCCGGCGGCAGCTACCGGGTACGCACCCATTGCTCTGTCGGCGGGCCGCAGCGTTCCAGATAGGGCGCCATTTCGGAGAGCCATCGCTGGGCATCGGAATAGTATCCAGCGGTCGGTTTAACGCCGCTGCCGGTTTCTGATTGCCACCAGATATTAAACTGCTCCATCGCCCGCTCTCGAATGTATTTGCAGATCATGCTTGCCCAGGCGGTCGCCAGGCACGCCTGCTCCCCTTTCTGCTGAAAATCAATGCGAATGACGCCTTCCGGCCGCGCCCATTGGTAGCGGCTCAGCAGCGGGGATTCCTGATACACCCGCCACATCGCTTCTGGAAATGTCCTCATCAGCATATCGAGATATCGATCACGGGCGCCGTTTTTATCCACGACGATCCACGCATCACCCTGCCCGTATCGATCCACAAGCTCCCGCAGCAACATCATCCCGTGCGTGCTTAATACCGCCGCCTTGTTGTTGGTTTTGGCAGTGAGCTGATTAAATTGCTGTTCGTCGATAATCGCGGTGCGGGCCATGGAGAGCTGGATTTTTCGTGCGGCCATGCGGCCCGTCACCATGGAACGGGTGATGCCGAGGGTTCCCTCATCGGCCCAGCGCGGAACGGGGGCCTCTTTCCAGTTGTACCAAGGCAGGGGGCAGTTTGCCTGCCATCCCAGGGATCGGGCGAGCTGCTCAAGCGTGGTGGGGGTGTCTGATCCGCACCCCTGTTCAGCGGCCAATATGCACGCGAGTTCCAGATGCACAAGGCCGTTCTGCAGTCGATGCACCAGTTTGCTGTCGGCAATCATCAGTGCGGCATGCGGCAGGGGCGGGCGCAGAGCGACTGCGGGGGCGAGCATCGCGGCGATATCGGGCATTTCATCAGTGAGCGAGCCGGGCAATTCAAAGGCGACGGCACTGATGATCAGCGGGCCCAGCAGGGGGCCGTAACCGGCTTCATCAATACCTGCGATCATGATCGGCATATCGTTTCTGTCCAACCCCATGCCCGCTCTCAAAATTCAATGCGGCGTTCAATACCGATGCTTATGGTAACAGGAGACCGATTGGGCAGCGAAACCCCCAATGATCGGCTCTGGCGGAGTGCACAGGGCGTTTTGCCTGAGAGAATCACGTGGCGATGCGGACGAACGGCCTCTGATCAGTATTATTTGCCGCTTGCCACCTTGTATTGAAGATAGAGGAATCCCGGTGCCGTCGGGATGGTAAAATTTACTTTTCCTGAGGCCGGAACATGAACGGTGCGTTCTGTGCGGGTGAGCAGATTGGTGATGGTCAGTGTCCGGCGGGCCACGAAATCCAAGGCCACTTTATGGTGCTCATGGTGATTGTTCACCTGCCGAAAAAGTGTGATAAAGCCGGTGTCGGTACGAAAATTCTGGTTTTGAAATCCCGACCATGTGGCATTGTCGGGCAGTTTGCCGATGGGGAAAACATACCCGGCATACATAGCCGATCGATGAGCCTTGTAGACGGCGATCAATTTTCGAATTTTTTGGCGTGTGGCCGGGGTAAAAAGATGCGTCGGCGTGAAGAAGATCGGTGATCCCATGATGGTTTGCATAAAGCAATAGCTATTGGTGTAGCGCCATGCGTCGGATAGAGTGCGACTGACCAAATCCACATCCGACGTGGGGATTTGAAATTCATTGAGATTGACATACTTGGCCACCTGCCAGGCATCGCGCAATACCAGATACGGAACATAGATGACATTTTGGGGTTGCTGGGTCTGCCGATTTTCCAGAAAGATATTGCCATATTGGCGTCCAAAATAATATCCGATCCGGGGCGACTTTTCGGTGATATCCCAGTTGATGCTTACGCGATGGTGGCTGAGAAGAATCAGGCGGCGGGCACGAGCTGTTACCCGCGCAACGTCGCGCATACGCGGAAAAACACCCAAATCAATTTTGAAGTATCTGAATCCACCGTGATCGTAGTTCCATGCCATGTCCTTATACGGGCAGGCCGTCGAGCACCATAATCCAAGCCTGACTCCCTCCCTGGCCGCACGGGCGCGGATGGTTTTCCAGCCATCGGGGTATACCGGCCGCCATGACGGTCGGCGGTTGTAGCGTTTTCGTTCCCAGCCGCCATCAATCTCGAGTGCATCGATGCCGAGATTCGCCTGACTTTTGATTTCCTTGAGCACATTATTGAGGCGAGCGCCGCGAGCCACTTCGTCGCCCCAGGTATTGGTCATGATGTAGATATCCTGCCGGGGATGAATGGGGAAGCGCGTCCGGTCGAAGCGTTTAAGTGCTCGCTGCATTGCCAACCCATTACCGTGGTAGACGATGACCCAACTCGCCCAACAGTCGTGATAGGTCGAATGGTGCACATCGTGGAGAAACCAGCCGGTGCCGGTATTTGCCAGGCCGTGCCGATTCCATTGAAACCATCCCGTATTTGCGCCCAGATGGGGAGTATTAACACATTTGTGCGATTCCTTGACCATGATCAGGCCGTTGCCATGATGATCGCTTATGTCCGCCACACTGGCCCACATGACTTTACCATGCGCAGCGGCCGACGTATTCCGTTGCGTACGGAGAATGGGTGTACCGGGTTTATCGCGACGTTGGGTGTCGGCGTAGTAGCCGATCCATGTGACGATCTTTCCCGCAAGATTGACGGGCACGCGATCCACCACACCGGGCGATACGTAGTTGTCGCGTGTATCCATCGGGTGGTCGGCTGCCAATACGGTGGTGTGCAGGCGTCGCACCTGCACCTGCGTGCGTAAACCGGATACACCGGGAAAAGCCCAGATCACATAGCGCAGGGCGATATTATTCCGGGGATAGACGATAACGGCCTGCACGGTGAGATGGGCGGAAGTAAATCGCTGATCGTTGCCTTCATGCGCCCGGAGAGAAATCAGTTTGCCGCCGCCGGTCAATGACGGAAAGGCCCAGTCGGCGGAGGCATCGGGTGTTGCGTGATTCCATTGATGATGGTGGCGCAGATTTGTGATACATGTGGTCAGAAAACCGCGTCCGGTCCAGCGCCACCGGCGCTCGATTCGACCCGTGGTCACGATCAGATCGTTTCCGCTGACCCAGGCACGGGCGGATTTAAATGAAACGTCGAGATGCGGCAGTGCGGCCCAAAGCGGTCCGGTGAGCAGCAGCACCGCAACTGTTGCCACCAGTTTGGTCATACTCCGAGTGATCCTTATGGCCACCATCAAGATAATCCTCGTATTGCCGGAGCCGCTACCGTATGGGTAATCGGCACGCCTTTTTACGGATCATACGGCCACGGACGAATTTCAGGCCATTATTCAGCCGTTGCCATCCTATGTTTCATCAGGTGCCATCGGAATGGATCCTGATTGCACATCCTCCAGATGCTGAAAAAACGCGGAGCATCTAATCGCCGCTCACGCAATGTAATGCTTGGGCGAGGAAAAAAAAAGGAACTGTCGGCAAACCGACAGCTCCCGGCGGAAGAGAGGTGTGATGGACTAAGCTAAGGCATGCAGCGCCGAGTGCGCCTGCCGTCAGGCCGCTCCGGGCATTTTCTGATCTTCGCGATCAGGCTTTGCACACGGCGCGGGTCTGACGGAGTAAAGATTAACCGACCGCAACTATCGTTTGATGAGCAAACCGCTAATGTTTGGATAAACCGCCGGGCAGTGTGTGCCGCAGAGAATCCGGCCAGATGCGGGGTAGAGCCGCTTTCGGTAAGATGCCTGTATGCTTATTGATACGCATTGCCACCTGACCTACCCCGGATTGATCGAGCAGGCGCAAGCCGTTGTGGCCCGCGCTGCGGATGCCGGTGTCACCCGCATGATCACCATCGGTACGGATGCTGGCGATCATCCGAAGGTGTTGCAGCAGCTTCGACGGTTTGCGGGTGTTTTTGGCGCCTTGGGGGTGCATCCGCATCACGCTCACGAGGTGTCGGCAGACTTTATCGTCAGGATGCGGGAACATGCCACACAGGAATCCAAAATCCTGGCGGTGGGAGAGTGCGGCCTCGATTATCACCATGCGTCCGCACCTCGTGACGTGCAGGCGGGCGTATTTGAAGCGCAGCTGGCTTTGGCTGCGGAATTGAATCTTCCGGTGATTCTCCATGTGCGTGATGCCCATGACGATGCATCGGCCATTGTTCGTAACCACCGGCCCAGGGATTTTGTCGTGCACTGCTTCACTGGCAGCGTGGCGGAGGTCAGGACGTGGCTTGATCTCGGGGCGTATATCGGATTTACCGGCATTGTTACCTACAAAAATGCCGCCCACGTGGCCGATGCGTGCCGAGCGGTTCCGGACGACCGCCTGCTGGTGGAAACCGACGCTCCCTATTTATCGCCAGTACCAAGGCGAAGTATTAAAATTAACGAGCCGGCGTTCGTCGTTCACACGGCGGAGCATATCGCCGTGCTACGCGGGGTAACGCCAGCGCAGGTCGCAGACATAACAACCGCCAATGCCGGTCGGCTTTTCGGGCGGAAATTAACGGATTAAATCTTTATGGCGATGGCGGTGCTGCGCCGAGCGCCGATTGAGATTGCCAGGCATGTTCGGCGATGGATTCGGTAATCTTTTCCGCAATATCCACAGCCCGCAGACCGTCAGCGCCCGATACCTCAGGCATGGAACGAGTCTGTACGGCGTGTAAGAATGATTCAAGCTCCACCTGCAGCGGTTCGCGATCTTCAATGGTGAGCGGTTCGTAGTTGACCAGTTCGGTGTAGTCGAGGTCGGCCAGTTCGGCAACTTCGCCGCT
>DAHWIP010000064.1:0-8262 GCA_027344975.1 Phycisphaerae bacterium | reverse complement strand
AAGCGGAGTGGCGTAGCTGGTCTCGCTGCCCGGCGCGACGATATCGGGCTTGCTGCGGCCGTCGAAGGTGGGGCCGTCTTCCGTCTGGCCGTTGTAGGAGCCGACGGCAATCGAATTGTATGCGGTGGCCGGCGGATTAATTTGGTAAGGCGTGGTGGATGGATTGGCATCATTACCGACGGCGCTGACGATGATGGTGTTGTAGGTATTGACATATTGGTCATAGGCCCAGTCAATATTCTCCATGTATTGCTGCTGATCGTTGTTGGCGATGACGGTGGATGGGATGGAAAAGATGAAGCTCTGGTTGATGACTTGGGCGTTATTGACGGTCGGGTTCTGGACGCCGGTGGGGTAGAGCATCTGCGTTGTACTATTTTCGGAGAGGCCGATGTTGTAACCACCAAACCTGCCCGCATCGTAATTGGCGACGGTTGCCACACCGGGCGCGACGCCGTAGGCAGAGGATGATACGGATGGAACCCCGCCGTAAAAAAGATTGCCAACGGTGTCGGCATGGGAAGAACCGTCGGTGGAATTGTAGGTGGCGGATGAATTCCCTTGATAATCGATGTAAGTGAAAAGGGACTGAGGCTGGTTTACAGTCGCCGGATTAACCTCAAAGGTATCCGGCGGGGGATTTTGATTGAGGGATGCCTCAACTTGGGTCACATTTACATTCGCGCCTGTCAGGTTTGGATTTACTGCCAGCAGCGCACTTAAACCGATGCCGCTGGGGTAGGCAAACGCGGAGGAAGCTACCGCAAGAGCTGCGCAACTGGCAATCATGGCAATAGGTGCGGGTGCGCGGAGTCTACGGGAGGGTTTCATCTCGATGATGCATGTGAAGCGGGATGTTCGCATGTTGTGATTACCTCCTGAAACCGGAGCGCCATTTGTCAAGGTCAAGCGGATTGGCCAACAACCACCGCCGACTGCCAATGAGATAATAGCTGCCGCGTCTTCTGATCCTTCAAACGGGGATTAGTCAGGCCAGCAGCCATTTACGAGCATTTCACCTCTGCCTCGAATCAAAGGATAGTAGCGAGACCGAGGAGTTACAAACAGCCTCGCAGAGTAACAGGTTTTTTTATTGTTATAGGGCGTAAACAGATTCTTTATGTTATCCATATAAAGCGTTAATACGGGCCAGTGCAAATGGAAGGTTGGGCATCTGTATTGCGCTCGGCCGGTTTGGCGGGAGACTGGATTGTTATGCACTATTGACTCGGTAAGACCACATACATGTGCGAACTGATCTGGCTGGGTTGAAGATGGATGGCGTCCAAAGATGGATCACCGTGCGGGGGAACAACCCAGATATTGGAGGTATCCAGAGGATCGGTATAGAAACTGAAATGGCCGGTCTTGTCGACGGGGTGCGGCTGGTAGCTGAAACCGGTGGCAGGTTCGCCGACACTTACGACCGCCCCTTTGGCGGGAATGTGGGAACCCTGATAAACGACGACCCCAGCGATATGGGCGCAGCCGCCGAAAAAAACCGTGCAGGTTGAGAGCAGCAGCCAAGCGACCCCATGCTGTTTGGAGCGGATGATTTGTGGCGGGGTGTTGGTCATATCGCCGGGCACTTTAACACCGGAGGCGGCATTTGGCAAAGTTCGGTCGGCGGAGCGGTGGAGCGGCGGCGGTATGCGGCGAGGCGGTCGGCCGGAAGCAGTGCGGATGGGTGAAGGGAGCGGGAAGGAGGGGAGTTTGTGTATCCCCCGGTCTTGCCGATATACTTCTTTCGCGTCGTTTATTGCAGGAATGAAACGTTGTCGGTTCAATTTGCTCATGCCTTGGAAACCTTGCTCAACCGGTGTGTGGATATGGCGGCACTGGTGCAGGGGACATGTGAACAGGTGACGGAGGCGGTGATCTCGCGGAAGCCGGAGATTGCGCAGTCGGTCATTGATAATGAACAGCAGATCGATGCGGAGGAGGTGCAGATTGAGCGGGCGGCGATCAACCTGCTGGCGGAGCACCAGCCGACGGCGCAGGATCTGCGGACGGTCTTTGCGATTGTGAAGATCAACAGTGACCTGGAGCGGATTGGTGATTGTGCGTACAACATCGCGCTGATGGTGCCGGACTTTGCGCAGGCGGGGCAGGAGATTCCGGTGGAACTGGCGGGCATGGCGCGATCGACGCTCAAGCAGCTTCGTGATACCACGCGATGCCTGGGGCTGAACGATCCATCGCTGGCGGATGCCATCTGCCGGGGGGATGATCTCATCGATGCGTTGTATCACCAGATTTATAATGATCTGCAGACGCAGATGGCGGCGCACGCCAATCGGATACCCGCTGATTTATCGATGATCATGGTAGCGAAGAACTTTGAGCGGATCGCAGATCACTGCACCAATATCGCGGAGGAGATTGTATTTCTGGTGCGCGGGCAGATCATACGTCACGTGCATTGAGGCGGCGCAGGCGGGCGGGGGAGGGTGAAGAACGGATGGGCCGTGGAATGACGCAGCGGACGATCACGACGGGATTGAAGGCGAAGCACATTGGCGACGGTTGAACTGGAAAATGTATCCAAGATTTACGCCGACGGCACACCGGCTGTTAATAATATTTCACTCACCATTGGGGATCATGAATTCATCGTACTGGTGGGCCCGTCTGGCTGCGGGAAGACGACCACGCTGCGGATGATTGCGGGGCTGGAGGCGATTTCGTCGGGGCAACTGAAGATCAACGGGCGGGTGGTGAACGATGTGGCGCCCAAGGATCGCGACATTGCGATGGTGTTTCAGAATTACGCTCTGTATCCGCACATGAGTGTGTATAAAAACATGGCATTTTCGCTGGAGATGCGGCGTCGTGAACTGGGCCTTACCCGGGCGATGATCGATCAGCGGGTGAGAGAAGTGGCGAAATCGCTGGGACTGGCGGATGTTCTGGCCCGCAAACCGAAGGCACTTTCCGGCGGCCAGCGGCAACGTGTGGCGCTCGGGCGGGCGATTGTCCGCAACCCACAGGCATTTCTGTTTGATGAACCGCTTTCGAATCTGGATGCGAAGCTGCGCGTTGAGACGCGGGCGGAGATCAAGCGGCTGCACATGAAGCTGCGTACCACGACGATTTATGTCACGCACGACCAGGAAGAGGCGATGACGATGGGAGATCGGATTGTTGTGATGAAGGACGGCATCATCCAGCAGTGCGACCATCCGCTGCGGGTTTATCAGCAGCCGGCCAATCTGTTTGTGGCGGGGTTTGTGGGGATGCCGCCGATGAATTTCATCACCGGAACGATGGGTGGTGATGGAGAGTTTCGATTTGGGGCGCAGGTATTATGTCTGCCGCCCGAGTTGGCGACCACAGCGCGGTCGGCGCAGGTGAGCCGGGCGGTATTGGGGATACGGCCGGAACTGATCAGTCCAAAGGCAGAGGGGCGTTTCGGCGGTGCGGGGAATATTATCCGGGGGGTGGTTCTGACGATTGAACCGCTGGGGGATCGAGTGGATATCCGCTTCAAAGCGGGAGAGGGATTGAGCATGATCTGCAGGACGGAAACGCACCGCGCGGTGGGAATATCCCCCGGTGATACGGTGGAATTTCATGTCGCGCTGGCGCAGTGTCATCTGTTTGAAGATTTACCCATGGGGGAAAACCTGCTGCACAAGTGTGGGCGGCGGGAAGCGATCGCCGGGAATGCGGCGGTGTGAGGCGGGTTTCAACCTCTGCCGTCCGAGAGCCGAATATTAATGCCCCCAACCATTCCCCTGCCCGTTGCCATTGCCGTTGTATTGATTCGGTCCACCCCCCCGCTGCTGATAGCCATGGCGGTCGCCTCGGCCACGTTGGGGTTGCCCGCGCCCGCGAAATGGGCGATTGAAGACCGGCGGGGGTAATTGATGGGGGCCGGGGCGTGGACCGCGCCATTGGGGTGCGTCCTGCGGCGGGCGACCGGGTAGAAAGTGCCAACGGTTATGGGGTCCGTGGTAATAATAGGCGTTGTGGTCGCGATCAAAATAAAATTGCACCTGAGTCGGGGGCGGTCCCGGTGGAGGAAGATACGCGACGCTTCCGGAATAAAAGACGGCCCCGGCGGGCGGTTCACCCGGGAAATAGCACCAGCCGCGGTCGGGATAATAACAGTAATAGGCCCTGTAAGCCGGAGCGTAATAATATTCGTAGGCGTAGGGAGCCGGCCCCAGACCGGGACCGGGGGCGTTGACGCCGACCCAAAAGGATGACCATTCTCCCTGGCTGCAGCCGGTGAGGGTAAGGGAAAGTCCACATCCGACGACCAGCGCCGCTAAGAATTTTATTTTCTTCTGCATGGAACAGCTCCTTACTTCGACCCTGATTTTTGGCCTCACGCAGCAGTTGCGCAGTTCATATTACCATCGATTGAATAATTTTCGAAGCGTCGAAACGGTACACTGATGAGCGGCGGGCGCGGGCGAAGGTCACAGCTTAATGGGGAGGATCGCCGGGAGAAAATCGGTTTTTACACCTTTTTTATACATCGCCGGATAAACATAAGGTTGCGGACGACGGTTGTGCGCCGCTGTGGTGATGTGTGCTGACAGGAGGCTGCGGAATGGTGTGGGTGCTGTGGTTGCTGGGGATCGCATTTTTTGCCAGTTGCTTTGTGCTGGTATGGGTATTTGACTTGATTTCGAGGGTTGAACGATGAGCTTTTGGGACTGGATTCTTCTGGCCGTTACGTTTGGATTGCTGGTGTATCTGATCGTTGCGCTATTACTGGCGGAGAAATTCTGATGTGGTACGACGGATGGGCCCAACTGGCGTTTCTTCTGGCCGCAGTGCTGCTGGCTGCCAAGCCGCTGGGCAGCTATATGGCGAAAGTGTTTCAGATGGAGCGTCCGCCTTTGCTGGGGCATATTTTTGGAAAGGCAGAATCGGCTATTTATGCCGTGGCTGGTATTCGGCCGGACGATCAGCAGGATTGGCGGCAGTATGCGGTTGCGTGTCTGGCATTTAACGCGATCGGGTTTGCATTTCTGTTTGTTCTGCAGATGGTGCAGCAGCATCTGCCGTTGAACCCGGCGCATCAGGCGGCGGTTGGGCCCGCACTGGCGTTTAATACGGCGGCAAGCTTTGTGACCAACACCAACTGGCAGAATTATTCCGGCGAAGCGACGATGAGCCTGCTGACCCAGATGCTGGGCATGACGGTGCAGAATTTTCTTTCGGCGGCAACGGGAATCGCGGTCATGGCGGCGTTTATTCGGGCGCTGGCGGCGAAGGGGACGGGCAGGCTGGGGAATTTCTGGGTGGATCTGGTGCGGTCGGTCCTCTACATTCTGCTGCCGATCGCGGTGCTGCTGTCGGTGGTATTGATTTCCCAGGGAGTGGTTCAGACGCTGCGGGCCGAGGTCACCGTGCATACGCTTTCGAGCGCGGCGGCGGTCAGCGGAGGCGGAGCGACGAAGACCGCGGGAACGCAGACCATCGCGATGGGGCCGGTGGCGTCGCAGGAAGCGATTAAGGAGCTTGGCACCAATGGGGGTGGTTTTTTTAATGCCAATTCAGCCCATCCGTATGAAAATCCGGATGGCTTGACCGATTTTCTTGAGATGCTGTCGATGTTGTTGATTCCGGCAGCGTCCTGTTTCACGTTTGGAGAGATGATAAGCGACAGGCGACAGGGGCATGTTCTGCTGGCGACCATGGCGGGCATTTTTATTATTTGCACAGCGCTGTGTTTCACTTTTGAGCAGCAGCGCAATCCGCTGTTTCCATCGATTGTCAACCAGCATCATACGGCGCTGGCACCGGGGGGAAATATGGAGGGGAAGGAGCTTCGATTCGGCCCGGCCAATTCCGCCATCTGGACCTGCGTCGCGACAGGGACATCCACAGGGGCCGTGAATTCCATGTTGGATTCCTATACGCCTTTCGGAGGTCTGATTCCGATGTGGTTGATGAAGACCGGAGAAGTGATCTTCGGAGGCGTAGGTACCGGCCTTACCGGCATGCTGATTACGGCGATGGTGGCGGTGTTTTTGTGCGGTTTGATGGTCGGGCGTACGCCGGAGTATCTGGGGAAAAAGATCGGGGCATTTGAAATCAAGATGGTTTCACTGGCGATTCTGATTCCGCCCGCACTCACATTGATCGGAACAGCGATTGCATCGGTGACGCCATCGGCGGTGGCGAGTGTCGGTAATCCCGGTCCGCATGGATTTTCTGAAATTCTCTATGCGATGACGAGCATGTCGAACAATAACGGGAGCGCATTTGCGGGGCTTAACGGCAACACCGATTTTTACAACATACTGGGCGGGATATTGATGCTGGCGGGTCGATTCTGGTCGATTATCGCCACGGTGGCTCTGGCTGGGAGTGTGGCGAAACGTAAGGCATCACCCCCGAACGTCGGCACCTTCCCCACGCATACGCCTCTGTTTGGAGTGATTTTGGCGGGGACGATTGCCCTGATCAGCGGATTAATATTTCTTCCGGCGCTGGCCCTGGGGCCGATCGCCGAGGGTCTTATGCATGTTGTGCATTGACTGGGTGAGGCAGGAATTTGCGCGAGATGCACAGCCATGAGGGTTTACGGGAATTGAAAGGGGTATGAATCGATGAGCGACGCGGTAAAAAAGCAGCGTATCGGACTGTTCAGCGCGGCGATCCTGCGGCAGGCGTCATGGGACGCGGTGCGCAAATTATCGCCGATGCAACAGGTGCGCAATCCTGTGATGTTTGTGGTCTACATCGGCAGCATCATTACGAGTTGTGTGGCGATTCACAGCGTCATGACCCATTCAGGCGCGGCTGCGGAAGAGCTATGGATTACGATCTGGCTGTGGTTTACCGTGATATTTGCCAATTTTGCCGAGGCGGCTGCGGAGGGACGCGGAAAAGCACAGGCGGATTCGCTGCGAAAATCGAGGAAGGACACGCCTGCACGGCGCCTTTCGGCACCGAAGCGGGATGCAAAAGCAGAGATGACCTCTGCGTCGCAACTCGCCAACGGCGACCTGCTATTAGTTGAAGCCAATGAAGTTATTCCCTCGGACGGGACAGTTGTAGAGGGTGTTGCCTCGGTGGATGAATCGGCCATCACGGGCGAATCGGCGCCGGTCATACGAGAGAGCGGCGGCGACCGATCGAGTGTTACGGGCGGAACGCGTGTATTGTCAGATTATCTTATTATTCAGGTGACGGCCAAACCCGGGGAAACATTTTTGGATCGGATGATTTCCATGGTGGAAGGGGCGCGTCGAGGTAAGACGCCCAATGAAATTGCGCTGGGTATTCTGCTGGCCGGGTTCACCATTATCTGTCTGCTGGCCGTTGCGACGCTGCAGCCGTTTTCCGTTCTTGCGGCACAACTGGCCCACCGGGGGACGGCCGTGGATGTTACGTCGCTGGTGGCACTGCTGGTATGCCTGATTCCGACGACCATTGGCGGATTGCTGAGTGCGATTGGAATTGCGGGCATGAATCGGATGGTGCAGGCAAACGTGATCGCAACTTCGGGTCGGTGTGTGGAGGCGGCGGGTGATGTGGATGTGCTGCTGTTGGATAAGACGGGAACCATCACGATGGGGAACCGGGAGGCGGTGGCATTTCATCCGGCGCCGGATATCCCTGCGAAGAGACTGGCGGATATGGCACAGCTTTCATCACTGACGGACGAAACACCGGAAGGACGAAGTGTCGTTAAATTGGCGAAGCGTGAATTCGGGATTCGGGAACGGGACATGCACGCCCTGGACGCGGTATTTGTGCCGTTTTCCGCGCAGACGCGCATGAGCGGGGTTGACATCGGCGACCGAAAGATACGCAAGGGCGCAGCGGACGCCGTAAGCCGCTTCGTGCGTGAACTCGGCGGCGATGTGCCGCAACAACTGCTTGAGTGCGTTGCGGATATTTCCCGCCGTGGCGGCACGCCGCTCATGGTGGCTGAGGGGAAAGAAGCGTTGGGCGTTATTGAATTGAAGGATATTGTCAAACGGGGTATCAAGCAGCGTTTCGCGGATTTGAGGCGCATGGGTATCAGGACCGTGATGGTAACGGGCGACAATCCTCTGACGGCGGCGGCGATTGCGGCGGAAGCGGGTGTGGACGATTTCGTGGCTGAGGCGCTGCCGGAAAGTAAGCTCAAACTGATTCGTGAATATCAAAGCCAGGGGCGCCTGGTGGCGATGACGGGAGACGGAAGCAACGATGCGCCCGCCCTGGCACAAGCGGATGTGGCAGTGGCGATGAATACGGGTACGCAAGCCGCCAAGGAAGCGGCCAATATGATCGATTTGGATTCCAACC
>DAHWIP010000063.1:0-8287 GCA_027344975.1 Phycisphaerae bacterium | reverse complement strand
ACAAAAGGGCCACCCTGCGGGCATCATCGGCCAGGTGCGGAATTGTGGTTTCGGGTTGGTCCAGCGTCCGGATGGTCCGCCGAATGTCCCCTTTGGCCGAGGCAAAAATCAGCGGGCAGTTGCTCAGATCGATGCCCCATCCCTTTACACCGTGGGAGATGGCGGTCAGCGCATCAGGCCAGAGCTCGGCGCCATCCGGTGCATCCGGGTTCGATGCGGCGACATATGATGGGGTGATTTCCGACTCGGGCGTCGCCATGGCGGTGAATATCTCGGCAGCGGAGCGGTAGCGGGGCGTCCAAATGCCCAATCCGCGGATGACGACGGTTTGGCTTGGCCTGCCGGGACGGGATGCAAATGCCTGAGCTTGCGTCGACAAAACTGCTCCGAACAGACCGCGTACGATCCGCTACGATCTGAGGCCAATTCAGGGCCAACCATCTGCCCCGTTTACCAGCCTCGCTTGCACCGTTGCGCTGTCGGGGTGCCCTTGGCATTGTGTGTCCCCCGAACTCGTCGCTGCAGAATTCTATCAGGATTTTACCGGCGGGTGCGGAAAGGAAGATCGCTGAATCGATTGGTTTGCCGATGTTGCGTTTGCCGGGGGCGCTTCGTTTCTCAGATCATGGACATTCGCCAGTGGTTTTTCTCCGGTGCCGGGTTCATCATCGTCATCCGGCGAGTTCGCCGACAAATCGATTTCGCGGGCTGCGACGTTGATCAATCGTTGCGTCATTCCACCCCAGCAGAGCATCAGCGCACCGGAAACCAGTAGAAATATCCACAGCATCTGCAGTCGGAGCCATTTCTCCTGATGCTGGATCAATCCGGTACCGACCATGGATCCCCACAACCCCATCGCCATGGAAATGGCCAGTGCCAGCGAACCGGACAGGCGCCCCGTCAGGTAGACGCTTTTTTTGGGCGGGCGAAAGTATCCGTGCAGGGCACAGGCACCGCTGATAACGGCCGAGAGGGTGGCGAGTATTAAAAATACGCGAACGAGCACCAGATGAGACTGCGAAAACAGCGACGGAAATACCTTGCACGTCGTGGAGATAATCAGTGGGATGGTCCACAGGGCGGTCACCGCACTGCCGCATATGACCTGCCACCCCGAAAGCCGTGGCGATTGCGGAGCCGCCGGGCGGATGCCGGTAACGGCATCGAGCAGGACCAGGGCCAGAAGACTGGCCGATGGATAAGCCACCATCAGCATGAGAACGGATTGCTGATGCCCCAGGAGGATCAGAAGATTTAATATGATGGTCAGGCCGACCAGAAGCATGAAGGTTCCGCGGAATTTTTTCGGTAGCACCGGAATCATCAGCATGGTGAGAATCCCGAGTGTCAATTCGGTGGATTGCAGCATATGGGCGCCGAGAGAGCAGAGCGCCTGAAATCCCGGTGTATGTTTGATGCCTTGAAGGCGGCCGAAAATCAGATAGATGGGGGCGATGAGCAGAATCGAACCGAATTCGCCAATCAGAACGACCGAAAACTCAAATCGCCGCCGGGGAATCGGCCAGCCGTCGCTCCGGTTCTCAAGTAACCCGCGGACGAACCCGACTTTCGGTGCACTCTCATCGGGCATCGGAGTCGTAGGTGCCGGTTGCGGAGCGTGCTCGGGACCAGGGGTGGACCGATCGCCGATCGGGATGGGCGCCGGTGCCGTCGGCACCACGCCATGAACGCCCATCCCCATCGTTCCCCGTCCCGCACCAGGCCTTCCATATTGCATGTGCGCACCCAATATGATTACTTAAATCATCACCATCATATACTCCGTCAAGGGTATATATCGATGTATATCGGCATTTTGTGGGTTTTCACGAAAATCGCCGGGAATTTACCGGTCTATCGACGGACAGGTTTGTTCATGCGCACGAGAGGCATTCGGCTTTGCGGTAAACCCATGAAGGTGTTTGAAGCATTCGCTCATCGCGGCCGGGGTGATGAAACCACAAAATCGTGGGGCTGACGCGAGGGTGACATCAGGCAAGCTGAACGTCGGCGGTCGGGTTATCCAATGAAGTATTCAGAGGCCGTCGTCAGTTCCGTATCCGACGCATCTGAACCCTGCTCAGCGGCCGCGTCCATGGAGATGCTGTAGGCCCGCGGGCGTCGCGGTGGATCGGCCCCATGATCATCGGCGTAAACCAGATTCAATCGAGCCGGAGCCGATTCACGCCCGGTGGGCGTTCGGGATTGGCTTTCAGGGGCAGGATGTTCCTGCCGGGTGGAATCAGGGCGTTGCAGGTGCATGGCGAGCTCCTTGCGTCAGGGGAAAGAGGAGCCAAATTTGAACAATCCCGAGTGGCTTGTCTCGGGCAGGGTAGTCGCAGGCCAGCCAGTTCGGTCAGACTTTGTTATACGACTTTCGGAGAGGCAAAGCAAGAAAAAAACCAAAATTTTCGATAGCCTCAAAGAGTCGAGGTAGGCCAAAATCGTCTCAAAGCGGAGCCACCGACCGGATCAACCGGCGGGGCGTTTGCCCGATCCCAAGTGGGGGCGAATGCGGACATATCCGGGTTGATCGGGAACGAGTGCCCCCGCTGGATATGCCGGAGACACCCAAATCCCGGCGGTGAAAACGATGAATTGCGGGCTTACGGGGATGTCTGGACGGATTTCCGACGCGATTTGCGATAAATTCAGCCAAGTCGTCTGTATTTTTGTCCTCCCAAGCTCTATACTAAAGGTGTTTGCTCACGTTGCCGATGTGACCGGTGAGCCAGAGTGATTTGAGGTTACGCATGCCAGATCCAGAAGCCCCCGGGCCGGAAAGCCCCAATCCCCCCAATAAACCGGGACGCGATAACAATCTGCGTTTCAATCGTGGCATGATGTGGTGGATGATCATCGTCGGGGGCGGCTTGCTGCTGCTGATATGGCTCCATCCGCTGAGCCCCGGCGTGACATCGGTCCCTTACAGCGACTTCCACAGTCAACTGATCCAACGGAACATCAAGACGGTACTCTTCAAAAATAGTGGCAAAATCACATTCACGCTGAAGAATGCAATTGCTGGCACCCCCGCCAATGCTCCGCTGAAGATGGCCACCCGGCAGCCCCCGATGGCGATGTTCGGCAGCGGCTGGCAGGCGCTCGTCAATCAGATGGACAAGTATGGCGTGGTGCGTTACAAATCCGCTCCGCCGGGATCGCAACTCTGGATTATTTTTGCGGAAGACATTCTTCCGTATCTGCTGGTCTTTGCCCTGATTTACTTCTTCTTTTTCCGTAATCTGCGCGGCGGTGGCGGCGGAATCGGGATGCTCGGCAATTTCGGCCGGTCTCGTCATCGGATGCTTTCCAAAGAGCACACCAATGTCACCTTCAACGATGTAGCGGGTATTGACGAGGCCAAGGAAGAACTGACGGAAATTGTTGAATTTTTACGAAATCCAAAGCGGTTTCAGCGGCTCGGCGGCCGCATCCCGCGTGGCGTGCTTCTCATCGGCTCGCCCGGCGTGGGCAAAACCCTGCTGGCCAAGGCCATTGCCGGCGAAGCGGAGGTGCCGTTCTTTTCCATCAGCGGATCGGATTTTGTCGAGATGTTTGTCGGCGTGGGTGCATCGCGTGTGCGGGACCTGTTCAAGACCGCCAAGGAGAGTTCCCCCTGCATCATCTTCCTCGATGAAATCGACGCCGTCGGCCGCCGCCGGGGTAATGGTTTCAGCACCGGCGGACATGACGAGCGCGAGCAGACCCTCAACGCCATTCTGGTGGAGATGGATGGTTTCGATACCAACGATCAGGTGATTGTCATCGCGGCAACCAACCGATCGGATGTTCTGGACCCCGCCCTGACGCGGCCGGGGCGTTTTGATCGGCAGGTGACGGTTCCGCTGCCGGATATCAAGGGGCGATATGAAATCCTGAAAGTTCACGCCAAAAAGGTGAAATTGGCGGGCGATGTTGATCTGCTGCGGATTGCACGCCAGACGCCGATGTTCAGCGGTGCTGAATTGGCCGCCATGGTCAATGAGTCGGCCCTGATCGCAACCATGCTCAACCATGACGCCGTCGAAATGGCCGACCTTGAAGAGGCCCGCGATAAGATTCGCTTCGGCAAGGCGCACCGCAGCCGTAAGATCGATGAAGAAGAGCGTGTGCTGACCGCATGGCACGAGGCCGGTCACGCCGTGGTGCAGTACTTCTCGCCGCATGCCGACCCGATTCACAAGGTGACCATCATCCCCAGGGGCAGCTTTGGCGGGGCGACCTTTTCGCTGCCGGAAAAAGACCGTTTCGTCGAAAGCCGGGCGTTCCTGCTGGCGGAACTCCGAGTCCTCTTCGGCGGCCGCATTGCCGAGGCGATGCCCAGCAATGAAATCTCCAGCGGAGCCAGCCAGGATATCCGTATGGCCAGCGCCATTGCCCGGCAGATGGTCTGTGAACTGGGGATGAGCGATGCGCTGGGCCCGATTCTCTTCTCCAACCGGGACGAGAACAGCGGCTTTTTCCCCAGCAATCGGCCTTACAGCGAAAAAACCGCCGAACTCATTGATGCCGAGGTGCATCGTCTGATTACGACGGCCTACGATGAGGCCAATAAATTATTGCATGAAAAAATGAACGAACTCACGAATCTGAAAGATGCCCTGCTGAAGTATGAAACACTTGATGCCGAGGATGTTAAACGCATCATGAACGGTCAACTGCTTACCAAGCCGACGGTAACGGATCTTCTGGCGCAGGAGCAGCAGCGGCGTGTCGGAGACAAGACCGCGACGGGTTCACAGGGCGAAACGGGCCCGGACATGGTGCCGCAACCCGGCTGATGTCAATATACCGGCGGGTGGTTTCGTCGGGAAGATGAAAAACCGGCAATTTTCCTGGGCCCGCGTCCGATGACCGCCATTGGCGTCCGCTCTCTCGGGCCGCGGTTATCGGCCTGTGGGCCGTTCCACTCTTCATCGAGTTTTATCCATCACCTCATACCACGCTCATCTTGTGCCGTTAGTATCTCGGTGGCATGGATTATCTGT
Source organism: Phycisphaerae bacterium (assembly GCA_027344975.1). Lineage (GTDB taxonomy): Bacteria > Planctomycetota > Phycisphaerae > WQYP01 > WQYP01 > JAJZGD01. The sequence goes on along the minus strand of DAHWIP010000063.1, from coordinate 3,293 downwards.
TGCACGCCCTTGATTCCGCCCGGTACCGGAAAGATTCCCCGGGTGCCGCGAGCCCGTCGGACAGTCTGAGTGTTCGGCCGGCGACCTGCAAAACGCCCGAAAGCGGGAGCGAAGTTGCCGATGCGATTATTATTTCTGATCTGCATCTCGGAAGTGAAAACTCCCAGGCCAGATTGATCACGCAGTTTCTTGAATCGCTGATCGATCAGACCCTGCGTACAAGGCGGCTGATCATCAACGGCGATGTTTTTGATTCCATCGATTTTCGGCGGCTCAAGAAAACACACTGGAAAGTCCTCTCCACCCTGCGGCACCTTTCCGATAAGGTGGAAGTCATCTGGACCTGCGGCAACCATGACGGGCCGGCGGAAATTGTTTCGCATCTGCTCGGTGTGGAAGTGCATGAAGAATATATTTTCCATTCCGGCGATCGGCGGATCATGGTGCTTCACGGCCACCGGTTTGATGATTTCATTGATGACCATCCGGTGCTGACATGGATCGCGGATGTGGCATACAACACGCTGCAGAAGATAGACCGCCGACATTACGTGGCGCGACTGGCCAAGTCGAGATCCAAGACATTTCTTCACTGCCTCGAAAAGGTTGAACATCGATCTACAGCCCACGCCCGCCATCGCCACTGTAATGTGGTGATCTGCGGCCATACGCATCACGCCGTGAACAAATGCTTCGGAGATGTCCGCTACGTGAACAGCGGTTGCTGGACCGAACTGCCTGCCACGTGGCTGGCCGTCTGCGACGGGGAAGTCCGGATACATAAATATCATCCGGCGGCATCGATCAAAGCGACCCTGATGCCCCTTGAAGATCGGGCGCTCGCCGTCGCCGGATAGCATCGGTGCCGCAACTGACTTGTGCACGATGGGGGAGGCATCGAGGCGGGCTTTCCGCCCGGAGACAGTGCCACTCGCCGACCATCGGCCAATTCATCGCCACGATTTGCCAACCGCTGTATGACGCCGCTGAATTGGCGGACTGTGATGATGTCGGGCTTCGCCGCAGCGAATGATAAAGTCGATATCAGTCGAAGTTGCGGGGAATCTGCAGCGCCTGCGCGACCGCCCGCATGAGGGTTTTGATGGTGAAGGGCTTGAGCATGATGGCAGCAAGCCCGTCCTGACGGGCGCGAAGGATGCTGTGGTTGCGGTCATAACCGAACGCGGTCATGAGAATCACCGGCGGGCGATGTCCGAGCTGTTGGGCGGCATGGAATATTTCATAACCATCGTGGTCGGGCATTCGGATATCGGAGATCACCAGATCATAACGCGCTTCTCCCGCCAGAAAGGCGCAGGCCTGCGCCCCGTTTTCCGCGGTGTCCACATGAGCGCCCGCCCGTTTGAGTACCGCCCGCAGCGTATCGCAGATGACGGGCGTGTCGTCCGCCACCAGAATACGCCTGCCTGAGAGGAACAAATCGTTCTCACCGGGGCGAGCCCGCTCGTCCGTCCCCAGAAGAATCTGCTGGCCCTGACTCACCGCCTTGAGAGATGCCCGGATTCGCTTGAGATTGGCCGTGATGTTTGCGAGCCGATTCTGCACGCTGCCGTCGGAGATCATTTCGTCGGAAATTTGATCAATATCGGCAGCGATGTCATTGAGCGGGCCGGCCACCTCGCAGGCCAGATCCTCCGCAAGCCGACCGCTGGTGGTGTAGCGTTCCACCACCAGCAGATCGAGGATATTCAGAGCGACGGCCACATAGCGGCCGAAGATTTCCGCAAACTGCCGATCATCCTCGGTGAAAAAACCGTAGTCATTGGATTCGATATTGAAAACCCCGATCGTCCGGTCATGGAGCATGAGCGGAACGGTGAGGCTGCTGTGGGCCATGTCCAGGCCCGGCACATAGCGAGGGTCGCGTGTGACATCCGGCGAGATATACGATCGGCCGGTTGCGGCGACATAGCCGGAAATGCCGTTTCCCTCGGGCACGGCAAAGAGTTCCACCATGGCGGCCTGTTCCGGCATGCCCACGGAGATGACCGGTTCGAGTTTATTGGTATTCCGGTCAACCAGGCGGATATTGAAATGGTCGAAGTGCATGAGTTGACGGCAGAATTTAATAATTTTATCTTCCAGCAGCCGGATGCGTTCAACCACGTTGAGTCGGCTGATGGCATCACCCTCCAGACGCACCAGCTCCCGTCCGGCCAGATCGATGGCGTCAAGCTTCTGCTGCAGGCGGCGCGAGTTGGTGGCGTCCCAGCAGATCGCCACGACATATCGAAACTGCCGGGCGGCATCAAGCACTGCCGAGCAGACCACTTCAAAATACTGCGTGTCGTCGATGGTGATGGAGTATTTTTTCACCCGCAGGGGTTCCGTTGCAGACCGCCCCGCCGCAGCGGCGGCAAATCCCCCGGCCGCATCAACGCAGACATGCCGGATGCGATCAACGGCATCCGCTTTCCAGTGCTTCATCCTCGCGTTGGACCAGACGATCCGCCCCTGCGGGTTCACGAGGCAGACCCCCTCGCCGATGGTATCAAGAATAAGCCGCGTCTGCATGTCGGCGAGCGATCGTTCAACCGCCAGAAAATCGCCCGATTGGGAAATGATGGCGTCAAAGGCACCGGTGCCGATGGCAAGCATCGCCTCGTCGAGGTTTTCAACCACCGTCGGATTGCAGTTCTGCTGGCGCAGTGCCGTGACCACGGGCTCCGCCCAATGACGGGAACCGGCAAGTACCAAGATCTTCTCGAAGCGTGTTGCGTCGGCCATCGAGTTCCTCTTCTTCTCATGCGATTATACCGCATCTTGAGCCGATTTCTTCGGGCAGAGGTGTGTTATCACTCATCGGCACCGGATATCAAGGTTCGATAACTTTTCCGGTCAACTCGGGAATTGCGAATGTCGCCAACCGTTCAGGCCGGTGGCGAACCCCTGAAATATGCCGCAAGCAGGTTGCTCTGACCCGATTATGATCCACCTGAAAATGCCTCGCGCGCCGTTATACTGGCACCACCAACGCCCGTCGTTTGATTCCGCCTGCACCCATGTAGCGGCCGTATTGCCACCGATTTGTCGGCGGCATATTTCACGCGGAGTTCGAGATGGGCAGATCTCACACGAACGTACTCAGAGGTTCTTGTACAAATGCGTTTCAGCGTACCACCCTTTTTGAGGTTCTGTAGATTCAATTTGATCTTATTTTTCACCGCAGGGGACGGGCGGCGCCGCCGACAGAAGGGGGAAAGTAGAAAGTGGAAAGGTGAGCATGCATGGGTCGTGCGAGGCACGACGGTAAGTGCTTTTTTCCACCGCAG
>DAHWIP010000062.1:0-8332 GCA_027344975.1 Phycisphaerae bacterium | reverse complement strand
ACTGCAGCAATACCGCTGGACTGGCGGCGGCCTTTCAGAAGCATCGGGTTGAAGCCGTGATGCACTTTGCCGCCAGTGCCTACGTGGGAGAAAGCGTCACCGATCCGCGAAAATATTATCGTAATAATGTATCCAACACCGTCAGCATGCTGGACGCCATGCATCTGACCGGGATTAAGAAGCTGGTATTTTCAAGCACCTGCGCCACCTACGGCGAGCCGCAGAGCGTCCCCATCACTGAAAATCTGCCGCAGAACCCGATCAGTCCCTATGGGCAGAGCAAACTGATGGTGGAAAAGATTTTGCTGGACTGCGCACAGGCGGAGGGCCTGGCATTTGCCGCGCCCCGCTATTTCAATGTCGCCGGGGCGGCACTCGACGGCAGCATCGGTGAAGATCATCGACCGGAAACGCATCTGATTCCAATCGTGCTGCAGGTGGCATTGGGACAGCGCTCACACGTGGATATCTTCGGTACCGATTATCCGACGCCGGACGGCACGTGCATCCGCGACTACATTCATGTGTGGGATCTGGTTGAGGCGCATCTGGCGCTGCTGGAAAAATTGCAGCCGGGAAAAGGGATGTTCTATAACCTTGGTGTCGGCAAAGGGTACAGTGTCCGTGAGATTATCAAAGCGTGTGAAAAGGTAACCGGTAAAAATATCCCGACACGGGAAAGCCCGCGGAGGCCCGGCGATCCCCCGGCGCTATTTGCATCTCCGGATAAAATCATGCGTGAAATTGGCTGGAAGGCGAGGATCACCGATCTGGAACAGATTGTCGCGTCTGCATGGGCCTGGTACAAGGCCCATCCGAACGGTTATTGACCAAGGGACCCAATGGGGGCCGATCTGGTAAAAATGTACTCGCCAACAGTGAAAATTGAGCTGGAATTTTGCCTTTTATGTGCCCGATTGAACTCGCCCGCCGGAAGACCGGCAATCACGATCATTGCGAGGTATTCTTCAGCGATGCCACATTGATCGTCGCCAGCCACGTACGCCGCTGCCCGCGGAGAACGACGATGATTTTGGTCTTATGCTTCGGGCGGCGAAGATAAATGATTAACCGTCTGCGCTTCCCCTCCTTCGTCACTGAAACGGGCTCCATGAGACGATAACGATTTTGCCCCCCCACTGCGGCAAGCTGAATTCTGCCGGGTGTTTGCGATCGCGTCTCCAGCACGATTTTGATCCATTGCCGATGCCTTCCGGACGCCCCGCTGGAAGGTACGACCGGTTGCCGCAGGGCCGATCCGGCCGGAACATGCCTGCACGTCGCGATTGAAATAATACGGGGTTCCAGACGTACCACCGCCGTGCGTACAGCCGCGAGCAAGGATGCTGCAGACTCGGTCGATACCAGCATCGCCTCGGCATCAGCAGCGGGCACACGTGGCAAACCGGGATACAGGGGGACGATGCGACGGCCGCTGAGATTGAAAACTGAAATGGCGGCATCGGGATCCATGAACTGAATATACGATCCATCGTCGTACCGGCGCAAAAACATATCCTTAAAAACATTCTGGCCTACCACACGATTCGGAAGCCAGATTTCCGAATCCGTACGAATTCGCTGGTCATCGGTTGCCGGAATGCGGGAAATGACCGCGACGCTCCGATTGTTAATCTGGAAGATGCTCGCCATACCCCACTGCGGGAGCCTTTGGTTCTCAAGCCAGACTCCCGAGCCGAGCAGATGAATCAACCATCCGCAATCACGGTTTTTCCAGGGTGGGGCGACGGCTACGACGAATGCGGGCGATCGGAGATAACGCGCGGCCGTGAGGTCGGACTGCGGCTGCCGCAGCAACTCGGGAAGCGCCCAGATCGGCAGCGTCTTGCCGAGAGCACCGGGCGGCGATGGATGGACGGGAGAGGAAGCTTCATCGACGGCAAGCGCATCGGCCAAGGCCTGAAGTTTTGCGGGCAGGGCCGAATACCAGCGAGACGCGATCAGTATCTTGGCGTGGTCGACATGGACGATGGCGGCATCCGCGGTGAATATTTTTTTCATCAACGCCCGCTTTTGATGGGGATGATTCGGCCCGGTGAGGAAAATCGGCTCTACGAATGCCGGATGGGCCAATTCGATCATCGCGCTTTGGAGCCAACGACTCGTCGCGTTGTAACGCAACCGACTGAGGGCGGATGTGGTCAGGGGATAGATGACGCGAAGCAGAATTTGGCCGCCCGCTGCTCGGAGCGCGGCTGCAAAGAGGCGTTGCCGAGCGTTGATGGGGTCACCGGTCGTAAGTGTTAGCGAGTAACGTTTAATGCCCGTGAGCCTGATCAAATTCGCCACGCTACGGGCAAAGAAAGGCCCGGGCGTCCCGGGAGCGAAGCGGGGCATGGAGGTGATCCAATGGGTCTGCTCGACGGGGGTATGAAGGCCGGTCGGTCGATAGATGGAGGTGAGCCGGGCGACGGAGCGCTGAGCGTGGTTGTCATACCAGACGAGGTTATACCCCCCCACCTGCGGAACCGGGAGGACCAATGGAATCACCACTCCCGCGTGAGGAGCCATGACAGTTTTTGCAATGCGCGTGCGCCAGATGATGCGGTACGGTGTGATCTGCACGCCTGCATCGGCTGACGAAGCATTCCATCGCAATTCACCGCCGAGCGTCTGCGCCGTACCAGTGAGGTTGCGCACAATCAATCGCAGATGAACACTTTGCTCAGGATAGGCAAAAGAGCTCCAGCGCCGATCGGGCAGCCAAAGGGACTTCCTTGGGAGTCCCGATGCTCCATGGGGCCGCGCTTCCAAGAACGCCGAAAAATGAAGTCCCGGCACGGGTGTACGACTTGACATTTTCGCCCAAGTCGCGGTCGCGGAGAGCCATATTGCCAATGCGCATCCCACGCATGCCAGTGCGAAAAAGCCGTGGCTGCGTACTCTACGGCGCAAGTCGCTTACAAGTTTCTGTGTTAACGGGTAAAATAAGATCATGGCTCAAACGAACCTTTATACCGGACCGGGCATTCAACTAAGCGGCGACGCATGGATCGATCGCCAGCAGTTAGTTTACGAATTCTCGCGTTCGGGCGGTCCGGGCGGCCAAAACGTCAATAAAGTAAACACGAAAACCGAGTTGCGAGTCAATCCTGCTTTTATTTATGGTCTATCCAATAAAGCCCGGCAACGGTTGATGTATCTGGCAAGAAACCGCCTCGATGCAGCCGGGTTGATTGTGATGATCAGTTCCGACCAGCGGACGCAGGAAGCCAATCGGCGAAATTGCCTTGAAAAGCTGCGGCAATTGGTAACCGAGTCGCTCATCGAACCGAAGATACGGCGAAAGACCAGGCCGACTGCCGCGAGCCGTAGACGCCGGGTGGAAGGCAAAAAGACGCGCAGCAAGGTGAAGCAAGCCCGCCGCGCGTCGAGATTGATTGCGGAATAAGCCTGAATTTTTGCGGCGTATACACCCCCGCCATTTCGAGCATGCGATTGGCGGAAATCATTCAAAAAATGATCCGAAGGGTGCGGCTAACCCGCGACGGTGATGGACCGACTGGCGGTGCATGAACAGCACATCAACCCGATAATTTTTCATTTACAAGCCAGATTTCAGTATAATAACGCTGAGGGGACTTGCGCAGTGAGGTGATTCATGGCGGACGCTAAAATCGAAACGTATCGGAATGGGGGAAAACTTTTGGATTCAGCCATTGCCGGGCTGAGTTTAGCGGAGCTGCGTGCCTACCCCGTGCCGAAAACCTGGAGTATCGCCGAAATCACGCTTCATCTCATGGATTCTGATCTGGTTCTTTCTGATCGGATGAAACGGGTGATTGCGGAGGATAATCCCACACTGATCGGCTTTGATGAAAGCGCCTTTGCCAGAAATCTGTTCTACAATCGCCTCGATCCGCACGCGGCTGCAGATATCTTCAATCGCAACCGGCTCTTCATGAGTTCCATTTTGGAACATCTGCCTGAAAATGCGTATCAGCGCGTGGGCACGCACAACCAGCGGGGGAAAATCACATTGGGTGCTATGCTGCAAACCTGCATCGACCATCTGGAGCACCATATAAAATTCATTCTTCATAAGCGTCAACTGTTGGGTAAACCCATACGCCGTTAAACGACCCATGGGATTTCTCTTTGGGTAGGCCGACGGCCGGGTGGTAAATCCCAGATTCGCAACTCCTCAAGCTTGTTACCGCCCCAATTGCCCCGTATTATTCGCATGACGTGGCGTTTAAGGCGAGATTGGCGAAGTGACGCTCCCCAAAGAAGACCAGCATAATGACTATGAGCTGATGGCCGCGCTGGCGGGCGGAGACCACGATGCGCTTTCAGTGTTGTACGATAAATATGCCGGTGTGATGCTGGCTCTCTGCCGGCGGATATTGCGCGATGCAACGGAAGCCGAGCAGCTTTTGCTGGATGTCTTTACCGAGGTTTGGCAGCGTGCTGATCGATATGATGAGACGCGAGCGACCCCGCTAACCTATCTGCTGACGCTATGCCGAAGCCGCGCCATTGATCGGTGTCGCAGCCGCCGGAGTAAACATGGCAAATGGGCCGTGAATGACTTTACGACCGATAACACAATGGAAAGCGTCGTGGCGCCCGGACAACAACCGGCGGAGGCCGTTTCCACTGGTGAACAGGGACGATTGATCCGCCGGGCCATGGAGACGCTCACCGATATCCAACGGAAAGTGCTGGAATTAGCCTATTTTGACGGGCTCAGCCAGAGTGAAATCGCCGAGGCAACCGGCATTCCATTGGGGACGGTAAAGAGCCATGTCCGAATGGCGCTCATCCAACTACGGCAAAAACTTCGTAATGAGGATTGAAAGGTTGTAGGTAATTCGCGTGCATTGCGATGAAGTACAGGAATTGATTTATCTCGAAGCCGCCGGGGCTGCAGATATTGCTGCGCGCTCGGTGATTCGGGATCATCTCGCCAAAGGGTGCATCACATGCCAAGCGACGCTCGCAGAGGCAACCAGTGCCGCCGCACAGATACCGCTGAACCTGTCCCCCTGTTCCCCTTCAGAATCGGTGAAAAAGGAACTGATGCGACGGATAAAAACCGCCACTCCTTTCACGCAATCCACACGTACACCCGCGACGCCGGAACCGAAACGAATGCCGCGAAAATTGCTCCTCTGGCCGCTGGTCATCAGCACATCGCTGGCCGCCGCCATGTTTTTGGTGGCCATTTTAAGTTTGCAGGCCAATGAAAACCTGCGTCACGAGCACCTCAAAGATATGACGGCGCTGGCGTCGTTGCAAAAAAGCTTTCTGCGCGATACGGCGCGGCTCAATCGACTCTCCAATCAAATGCATGATGCAGTCGCAATGGAAAAACGAAAAATATCATCGCTGGAAACGAAACTTGCGGCGGCGGAGAGTCTAAAAGCCATGATCGGTTCGCCCGCCTTGGAGATGGCATCGTTACACGGCAGTTCGCCCATGCGTACCGCATGGGGACGGGTGATGTGGAACGACAAAATGAAGATGTGGAAGCTCTGCGTCTTCAATATGCCCCATCTACCAAAATCCAAGACTTACGAAGTGTGGATGATCACGACCGGAGGCAAGAAAATGCCCGCCGGTCTGTTCAATACCGACTATAAAACCCAGTCGGCGTTAGTAACTCCTGCGGTGCCGCCCAATAAGCATGAGATGGCGGAGATTGCCGTTACCATCGAGCCGGCCGGTGGATCGCCACAACCCACCGGCGCCATACTGCTGGCAGGACATATTGGGTAGTTCTGGCGGCGGCGCTGCCACCCATTTCGTCGTGATTCGGAACTCGTCCGTTGCACGGCTATTGCCCCTCATTTGGCGGGTGCGAGGGGGTATCAGGCGTCGCGGAATCTGGAGTTGCAGCGGGAGTGGAGTTGCCGCCGTCACCCGATGGCGTTGGTTGTAACCCCCCTTGCGGCCGGGATCGATCAATGGCAATCGCCACGATGAGCGCCATTGCGGGCGGTAGCGCTATCTTGGCCAGAAATAAGACCATATCCACGATATAAATGGGAGGGACTGGGAAGAAGATGAAAAGGTATGCCAGCGGCCATAACTGCGTCTGATTCAGAACCTCCGGGTAAAATGTTATAACCAGTAGAAATATGAATGTGGATAGATACGCCGCAATGCCAAGGATGGCGCCGATCAAGCCAAGCACCACTCCCCCCGCGATCTCCACCACTTCCGCTTTCGAGCATGGTGTGCCGGCGTCCCCCGCAGCGCGAGATCAGCAACAGCCCAACCTCCGCTTTCGGTCCCGCCGATATCGGCGAGCTCCTTTGAGGCGGGCGGTGGGACGGACATTCGAATCATGCTGATCCATATACCCGCCAAAAGAACCACCGCAGCGAATATAAGCCCGGCTCCGCCTCCCCCATCACGGCTTTGGATGAGCATCAGCACAGCTACCCCCAAGGTCGTAGCGCCACAGGCGGATATCTTCAAAGGCAGTCCATCAGGCCCCATCTGCGAAAGGGGTGTTTTTAATCTTTTATAGTTGACGATCGCGAGACCGGAGAGGCACAACACTCCGGCTGGAATCTGCAGCCACGACAGACTGCCCCACGCAAATGCGGCACATCCCAGTGCGAGGAGTTCCAAGTTGGCAAACATATACTTTCCCATCGATCGCGGCGAGGAGGCTCGCTTGCAGGCTTCGGCAAGGATGGGCGACAAAATGAGCGTCAAGACAAACAGCCCCATCATCGCCAGATCGGCAACGACGGATAAAAGGGAGGTTCCTGCGACCATTTTGCCCAGAAAATAGCAGATTCCCGCCACCAGGGAAAACTGCGCGGCATGACTTCGGAAATTGCGACGAAGAACCTCATTCATCGCGATTTTTCCCCACGATGCCGGACAAGTGGTACCTGCCGACTTTGTCCATCCATCTGGTTTCGGACGGAGTTAATTTCAACGGTGAATCGCAATAATCTGAGGGGATTTCCCTGCTGACGGAAAAAAATCCGAAGGGTGAGAGTAGAAAATGCGAACCCGGTTTCGCATGGGATCTATCGGGACGATCGCGACGAATCCGTCGGAGTATCGCACTTTGAGTGCTGCACTTGGTGATTCCAGTCCGCCAAACCATCCCGGATGTCGCGGCGCAGCAAGCGCGGCTTCCAACTTACGGGCCAGAGCGGCCGGCGGTTTTACCCAGACGGTATTATAGGTATACCAAGGGCGCGGCCCCACATAGAGCGCCGTTATTCGGCCGGGATGGAGTCCCTTCGCCACCGTGAGTGTGTTAGTCCATTCGTGGTAACCAACGTCAAGAATGCCGAGAGCAATGCTGAAAATCGCCGTCGCAATCAGGAAAAGATAACGTACCCACCGCCTAAGCACTGCAGCCGGGCGACACCCCTGCTGCGATTCATCGCGCATCGTAGCGACAGGGCCAACGGTTGCGCCTTCCATGATTTCCCCCGACGATCGGCAGTCGCCTCTTCGGCTCACGGTCGGGCGACGGTTTTGATGGTTGCGCCCGATACAAACAGCATGATCTCATGCTTAACCGGATGCTCACCCAGATACATTCCCCATCGGAAAGTGGTTTTGCTGTTCTTCGGGCAGGGGAAGGCTCCACTTTCGATGAATTTACCGTTGAGGTATACCCGCCACAGATCGCCATTATCGAGCACGCGCACAAAAAAAGGCTTTCCGATCATATGACGTGCGATTATTTTGCTTCCGATGTGACTCCGGGGATCAATCCAGATATTGCCGTCGGTACTTACCCCCAGATGTACCGCCCATACCCGCTTATTATTAAATACCTGAAAAATACATGCGCCGGCGCCCGCTTTGATAATCGTATATTCACCGGTCCATTGGTGCCAGACTCCCGGGTACCACGGTCTTTTGTAATAAGTTTCGACCCGCGCCGCCAGCGGTCGTTTGTTCCGTACGTTGGCATCCCCCTTGAAAAGCCGAAAGATCTGGACGTTGCCATCCTCCTGATACCAGCGCGACCATCGTGCAAATTCCCTCCGCGGGATCAAGGCGTTGCCGACGGTATGGAGTCCAATATCCTTCACAATCGGGCTGTTTGCGGCGATGGGGTTTTCCAGGCTCTTTAAAAGCCGAAGATTGACAACGATTTTCGAACCCTTCACACCGTGCGTGGAATTACGGTGCAGGATGAGTTGGCCACTGGCCAGTACCTGCCGCCAGGAAGGGTCCGTGCCTATCTGTTTGTACAACCGGGCGACATTGACCGCGACGGCTACTGACGCCAGGGAAAGAATTGCGATAAGGCCAAGGCCTATAAGCGTAAAGCGATTCCATCGATTCATTTGACATCCTCTGTTGTGACATCAGGCATAGTAAT
>DAHWIP010000061.1:0-8349 GCA_027344975.1 Phycisphaerae bacterium | reverse complement strand
AGACCCCGACCTGCGCGAAATCTACGAGCTTTTTGCCGGCTTGATTCGACAGCGTAACAAAGACCGCGAAGCGACCGAGTTTCGGGCCCGGCTTCTGGATGCCACCATCGAGCATATCGATCAGCCCGTTGCCATTCTCGATGCCGAGAATCAGATTATCCGCTGCAATTCCCGGATGATCGTCTGGATGGGAGAAATTCGGCGCGGCGATCTGCTGGAGGGGGGGCAGCCCGATGTTCCGCCCACCGAGCGGGCGCAGCATGTTGATCTGACCGATTTTCTGATTGAAACGGGCGTGCGGGAACTTATCGTCGCAACCCGCGAAAGCGGCCTGGGGTGCACCCGCCATGTGAAATTAGCGGTGGACGGGCGGCAGCGCAGCGTCGAGGTGCTCGCCTCCTGCGTGATGCCCGGCGACGCCAAAACCCCGGTGATCCTCACCTTCCGTGATCAGACCGAATGGATCGCCAGCACGCAGATGAAAGCCGATTTTTCTGCCAATGCCAGCCATGAATTGCGCACACCGCTGGCCAGCATTCGGGCCGCGGTTGAAACCGTTCTCGATGCCGGGATTGACGATCAGGCGACGGTGAAGCGGTGCATGGATATCATCGGCGGGCATGTGTCGCGCCTGCAGTTGCTGGTGCAGGACCTGCTGGATCTGTCGCGCACGGAAGACCCCAACGCGCTGGTCCGCACCGATCTGATCAAACTCACCGAACTGCAGAATGTACTGACACAGATTTTCGGCGCCATGGCGGCGCAGAAGGGCATTGAACTGCATTTTGATATCGCACCCGACGCGGCGCTGATGCGCGGGGATGAACGGCTCATCCTGCTGACGCTTAAAAATTTAGTGGATAACAGCATCAAATTCACCAGCCAGGGCTCGGTAACCGTGCGTTCCTACCGCCAGGTGCGTGCCGGCGGTAACCGCGGAACCCTGCCCCGACCGGCAGGGGGTGCAGCGGCGGAACGGGAGGAATTTTTGATCCTGGATGTGAAAGATACCGGCTGCGGCATCCCGCCCGAAGATCGCCAGCGCGTCTTTGAACGCTTCTACACCGTCAACCGCAGTCGCGGCGGAGCCGACCGCGGTACCGGGCTGGGGCTGGCCATTGTGAAGCATGCGGTGGCCGGAATGGGCGGCACCGTCGAGTTGGAAAGCCAGGTGAATGTCGGCACGACGATCCGGTGCGTCTGGCCGATGACACGTGTCGCGGTCGGAAAGATGGATGCCCCCAAACTTCCGGTGTCCTGAATCGCGGATTTTTCCGCACTCCGGCATGGGGCCTGCGGCGGCAGATTGACCCGCCGACCATCAGTCCGCCGGATTCAGCTCACGGTTGCAGATGTTGACAGACAGATGGAGAAATGAATGAATCACGGTATGACCCCAGGCGAAACGGCGCTATCATCCCCCGGATCGATCGTGCTGATCGGCTTCCGCGGCAGTGGGAAGAGTACGGTGGGAAAAATTCTCGCCGGGCGATTGCACAAAACATTCCTCGATACCGATGAGATCATCACCCGGTCCGCCGGCATGAATATTAAGGACATATTTGATCGTGGCGGCGAACCGCTGTTCCGCCGGTTTGAGGCCGCGGCGGTGAAAGAAGCAGTCGGGGTTTCGGATGCCGTTATCAGCACCGGTGGGGGGGTGGTACTTTCAGATGAAAATGTGCAGCATCTGCGCGGATGCGGGGCGGTAATCTGGCTCGATGCGCCTGCTGAAGTGCTCTGGCAACGCATCAGCGCCGATACCGCGACCGGCGCATCACGACCGAACCTGACCGCATTCGGCGGTTTGAAGGAAGTCATTGAACTGCTCGCGCGTCGCCGAGAGCTTTACGCCCGCGCCGCTCATCTGGTGGTTCATGCGGATGATTCGCCCGAGCGGATCGCTGAGAAGATTCTCAGCCAGATCAGCGTGCTGTGAAAACTCCGGCAAAAAAAAGAGCCGTGTGGAGGAGGGTAATTCCACACGGCCTGGCGGAGGAGGAAACGAGTTCAGGTCTCTATCTCCCTCACTTTGGGCAGGCCGCTGCGGTTTTGCTCCTGCGCCCGCGAACTGGCCTTGTCGCACACCACGGCGACCCCTGCTACCAAAGCAAGCCCCATGCCAAACGATGACCGGTGGCGAGTTGTGCCCGGAGAGTTTGCTTTTCAGGTAGATGCGTGCCCGATTATTGGACCTTTGGCCGATTTGATGTTGGAATTAATCGCATAAGTCCGCAGTCGATGCCTGCATCATGCATCCGGTATCCGCGAGCTGCTTAAAAAAGCGGCAACTGACACTTACTGATTACCAACAGGCCACCCCAATCCGGTTCCGGTCCCGGCGACGCGGAGTTTCAATGCGACGTTGGGGTCGAAGCGGGGGCTCCCCGATGGACGACTATCGAAGCAGGGCCAACACAAATGTGGACAGATGGGTGCTTTCAGCCGCGCACGGCGGCCATTCGCCCGACCGAGTGTCGATCACCATCGTTCTCGGTCGTTGGCTATTCATCTTGCCAGTTCCGGCACTGGGGATATAATCCACCCTGCAAGATTGTCCTGCGAGGAACATCCCGGCGCGTGCTGGGAGTATCCCGCCGTTGTAACGGTGTTAAAGGCATTTTCATGTTAAATCAGTCAAAGAAGTCGGAAATTATCTCCAATACGCGAATTCATGAGGGGGACACGGGTTCAGCCGAAGTGCAGATCGCCCTGCTCACTGAGAGAATTAACGAACTTACCACCCACCTGCAATCCCACAAGAAAGACTATTCATCGCGCCGCGGATTGCTCAAGATGGTGGGCAAACGGTCGAGTTTGCTTAAGTATCTCACCCGCACCGACCCGCAGCGCTATCAGAGCATCATTACCCGGCTGGGATTGCGTAAGTAATCGGGTTTTCACGCAGCACCCTTCCTTAATGGAAGGTTGCTGTGCTTATGGGGTCAATGGGGCATCGGCCCCGCGATATGTTGTGTAAGTAATTTGGCCGAAAGTCTTTATGCTGCAAGTCGGTTGGATTGATTTAGAGTGATGTTGTGTTGCAGCGGATTGAATATGTAAGGTGAATTCATGACGGTAGTAAAAGTTGAGACGGAGATTGCAGGGCGGTTACTGACAATTGAAACGGGACATCTGGCCAAACAGGCGGCAGGGGCTGTCGTGGTGCGGTTTGGTGAGACGATTATTCTGGCAACGGCATGCACCACCGATCCCCGGCCGGGCACCGATTTTTTCCCCCTGACCGTTGACTACCGGGAAAAAAGCTCCGCGGCCGGCAAATTCCCCGGCGGCTTTATCAAGCGGGAGGGACGCCCATCTACTAAAGAAACATTAACCGCCCGCATGATTGACCGCCCCATCCGCCCGCTTTTCCCCGCGGGATATTTTGACGAAGTTCTCGTGCAGGTGATGGTGCTTTCAGCCGACGGGCAGAACGATCCGGATATCCTCTCCATCATCGGATCATCCGCGGCTCTGGCGATCAGCCCCGTCCCATTTGAAGGCCCCCTCGCGGCCGTGCGTATCGGGCGTGTGAACGGTCAGTTCGTCGTCATGCCGACGGCGGCCGACATGGATCAGTCCGATCTCGACCTTCTCGTGGCTGGCACCGATGAAGCGGTGAATATGATTGAAGTCGGCGCACGTGAACTGCCCGAGGCCGTTGTGCTTGAGGCCATTGCACTCGGACACGAACATATCAAACGCATCGTCGCCATTCAGCGGGAACTGATGGCCCAGGCCGGTAAGCCGAAGGTCTGCAAGACCAATCTTCCCCCCGAGGCACTCGTGCAGGCAGTGGCAGCCTACACCGATAAGCTCCGTGCGGCGAAGCAGGTCCCGGGCAAACAAGATCGTGCCGCCGCCGTGGATGCCGTCACCGAAGAAATCAGCAAGACGTTTACCAAAGCGGAAGGCAATTCCGCCCCCACGGCCATTTATGATCCCTTCCACGTTGCGATGGCGATATCGATGCTGGAAGAAAAAGTGATACGTCGGCTCATCCTGGACGGCAAGCGTCCCGATGGTCGCGATAACACCACCATTCGCCCGATTCAATGCGAAGTCGGCGTGTTGCCGCGAACGCACGGATCGGCCATCTTCTCCCGCGGTGAAACGCAGGCGCTGGTCACCACCACGCTCGGCACCGGTGATGATGAGCAGATCGTGGACGGGCTTGGCGCCGAATATTCGAAAAAGTTCATGCTTCATTACAACTTCCCCCCGTTTTCAACCGGCGAAGTGAAGCGCATCATGGGCCCCGGACGCCGCGAGATC
Organism: Phycisphaerae bacterium; assembly: GCA_027344975.1. Classification (GTDB taxonomy): domain Bacteria; phylum Planctomycetota; class Phycisphaerae; order WQYP01; family WQYP01; genus JAJZGD01. The sequence continues at coordinate 4,071 of DAHWIP010000061.1, read as the reverse complement.
GGTCACGGCGCTTTGGCAGAGCGTTCGCTCGAGCCGGTTCTCCCCCCGCCGGATCAATTTCCGTATGTCGTCCGTCTGGTTTCAGACATTCTGGAATCCAACGGCAGTTCATCGATGGCGTCGGTCTGCGGCGGCACTCTGGCCCTGCTGGATGCGGGTGTGCCGCTGGTACGCCCCGTCGCCGGTATCAGCATCGGTCTGGTGACCGAGGGGACACAGGAAGTTTTAATCACCGACATTCTGGGTGAGGAAGATCACTACGGCGATATGGATTTCAAGGTTTCCGGCACTACACAGGGAATCACCGGCATTCAACTGGATTTGAAAATCCGGGGTCTGCGGCACGACCTGATCGCCAAAACGTTTGAACAGGCCCGCATCGCACGGCTCAGCATTCTGGAAAAGATGCACGCCGCCATCGCCGCCCCGCGCCCGCAGATTTCACCCCACGCACCGCGGCTCCTGACCATTCACATCAACCCGGACAAGATCGGCAAGGTGATCGGGCCGGGTGGAAAAACCATCAAACGCATTGTTGAAACCACCGGTGCCAAGATTGATATTGATGATGATGGAACAGTATTCATCTCCGCAGTGGGCATGGACGCAGCCGAGCGGGCCCGTGAAGAGGTGGAACGGCTTACCGAAGAAGTCAAGGTAGGCAAGGTCTACACCGGCCGGGTGAGTTCCATCAAGGATTTTGGCGCCTTTGTGGAAGTGATCCCCGGCGTAGACGGGCTGTGTCACGTGAGTGAATTGGCGGATAAATTTGTCAAGAACGCCCATGATGAAGTCAAGATCGGGCAGGAGCTTCGAGTGAAGGTCATTGCCATTGACGATCAGGGGCGGATTAAATTGTCCCGCAAACAGGCGGTACGTGATGAGGCGCAGCATCTGGGCCAGGCGCCGGTGCCGACGGCATAATCGAATTCCGACATCGGGCCGCCCATAAACGGCGCCCGATGATGTTGCGGTCGAGTCGCAACATCCGGGATCTCGGCGCTCAACTTTTTCCGCCTGGTTTGCGGTAGTTCGGATGGTGGGATATCCGGAGGACGGCGATGCCAACAGGGCGTGTGAAGTGGTTTAATCACCGTAAGGGCTTCGGGTTTCTCGTCGATGACGCGGGTAATGAAATTTTCGTGCATTACTCGGTAATTGACGGCAGTGGATTTCGTCGCCTGCGCGAAGGGGAAGTCGTTCGCTATGAACTGACGCAAGGGCCGAAAGGGCTTTTTGCCTCGCGAGTCTACAGGCGAGAGCCGACCGGGCGAGGCGATTTTGCGGCAGTCCCGGCACCCGATACCGGGGCGCCTGCGGCGCGGGAATGATGATGAAGCGGCGCCGGTGGTATCACCATGATGAGCCAATCCAACCTCACGCCACCGTCCGGACCCGACCCATCCTCTGTTCAGGACGCCAATCGACGCGAATCGGAGCGCGTGTTTCGCCTGCATCAGCTGGCCAAGCTCGGCGAACTGGCCGGTGGTCTGGCACATGAGCTTAAAAATCCCCTCTCGACCATCAAGCTGAATCTGCAACTGCTGCAGGAAGATCTGGCGGACGCACCCGGGCTCGAGCAGAGCCGGATGCGCATTCAGACTCTTCGCCGCGAAGTGGACCGCCTCCATCAGACGCTGGATTCTTTTCTCAAATTTGCCGGCCGGATTGAACTGGATCGTCGCCCCGTGCAGGTTCATTACATCATCCGGGACATGATTGATTTTTTCGCCCCGCAGGCCGCCGCCCATCAGGTGCGGGTACACGCCAGCCTCATGGATCAGGATCTGACGGCAAATCTCGATGCCAATCTCTTCAAGCAGGCCCTGCTGAACATGATGCTCAACGCGGTGCAGGCCATGCCCCATGGAGGCGAGCTGATCATCCGTACGGCTGTTCATGATTCCACATTAATTCTGGATGTTGCCGATACCGGTGTCGGCATACCGCCATCGCAGATCCCGCATCTTTTCGAGGCATTCTATACCACCAAAAAGGGGGGCACCGGCCTGGGATTGGCCATGACGCGCCGCATCATCGAAGAGCACGGCGGACATATCAGCGTCTGGAGTGAACCGGGGCATGGGACGAATTTTCGGGTGGAGTTACCTCTCGGTGGCGCCGTGGTAACATCTCCCCGTGCGGATTGAATGGTCATATCCGCCCAGCGGGTCTTGGCAGGAGCTGCCCACCATGGCGATTGAGATGTTGGTTTCCGATGTTGACGGCACCCTGCTTGAGCAGGATAAGACGATCTCGCGTCGGACGATGGATGCGGTCGCCGCCGTGCGCTCCCGTGGCATTCGCTTTACCGTCATCAGCGGACGGCCGCCGCGCGGAATGAAATTTCTGATTGAATCCCTCGCGCTCACCGGGCCGGTGGCCGCACGCAACGGGGCCCTGATCCTCTGGCCGAACATGAGCATTCTGCAGGCAACCACGCTTGAACTGGATGTCGCAGCCGGGGCGGCGGAGATCATCGTCCAGTACGGGCTGGAACTCTGGCTCTACACGGTGACGGATTGGCTGGTGACGGACCGGCAGTCCCCCCGGGTACGCCACGAAGTATCGGTTGTCAGGCATGAACCGGAACTCTTCCGCCCCGGCGGGACTCTGCCGATGGGCATTACAAAAGTATTGGGCGTCAGCGATGATCATCCCTTGGTGGAGCGGTGTGAAGCGGCCGTGATGGCAAAATTCGGCAATCAAGTCTCCGCCAGTCGTTCGCAACCGCATTATCTGGATGTCACGGCACGAGGGGCCGATAAAGGCCGGGGGCTGGCGGAACTGCTTGCCATTGCCGGCGTTTCACCGTCCGCGACGGCGGTAATCGGCGACGGCCCCAATGATATTCCCATGTTCCAACGCGCCGGCCTGAGTATCGCCATGGGAAATGGGAGCGAGCCCGTGCGACGGGCGGCAACCGTCACCACCGCGTCCAATGCTCAAGACGGCTTTGCGCTTGCGGTTGACCGGTATATCCTCCCCGCAGCCCGGCCAGCGGGGCAGGCGAATTCAAAAGTAATGAAAGGGTAATTCAGGATGAAGCGTCACCATGCAGAGCGCCATCGCAGGCCGGCGGCTTTCATCGGCCTGATGCTGCTGCCGGGTATTTTGCTTGGTGGCTGTGCCCAGCAGACCCGTGTGCCGCTCAAACGCCTGCCGGTCATTCCTCTCCAGCAGCAGATCAGCGAAGTCAATACCGTCGCCCGCCGCATTCAGACCCTCCGATTGACCGGCGAATTGACCATTCACTATTTCAACCGTCATCACCAGCCGCAATCCATCTCTCTCCACGGCGTTCTGCTCCTCAAGCGGCTTGATTCCGCATCGCAAAATTCCAGCTCGTCGCGGAGAAAGGTCGAGGCGCTTCTGCTCACGACGTATCTGGGGCAAAATGCGATGGAACTCGGCGTTAACCGCCATGGGTATTGGCTCATCAATCATCAAAAAAATATTGCCTACATCGGGGCCCTGGATTCTCGCGGCCAAACCCCGCCCGGCGTCCTGCCGCTCAACCCTACGGAACTGCCCGCCCTGCTCGGCTTCGCCACGCTCCCCACCAATGGCCTTACCATCCGGACCGTCATCCCCGGTGCGGACCATACCCGACTGCTTGTGCTCGGCTATGAAGATGGAAGGCTCACCGTCCGGCGGCAGATTACCGTGAGCCGCTATACCGGACGCATCGATCAGGTGACGCTTTTCGGCGCCGGCTCGAGGGCGGAGGCGATCTGTCATCTGAAGCGATATCCGCTCATCGCACCGGACGCCCTCGAAGCGGCAGGCACACCCGTCGCCCAGTTGATCTGCCGCCAATTCAGCATCACGGTTCCGGCACGCCATATCCGGATTGAATTTGATGTTCATCATGTGCAAAGCAAGCTGCCTGCAAAATCGCGGTTTATATTCCGTCGCCCGAGCCTGCGAGGGGATACGGTTCATGTGATCGCTGCCCAATGAGGCAGCGGAGAAATTCCCGAAGCGGGCGAGACGCCAGTAGTGTCCCGGAATTTGCTGGCGGAATGCTCGCAGAATATTAACACGATCTTAACTTGCGCCAGGGCCGAG
>DAHWIP010000060.1:0-8445 GCA_027344975.1 Phycisphaerae bacterium | reverse complement strand
GACAAATGATCACTCCGCGAGGCGTGCTTTATAACGATCCTCAAATCGCGATGAATTTTCGCGGTATCCGCAGCCAGTCGCAGGCCCTCTTGGATCACAGCCTCTGTACGGATAATTGGATATACCCGGACATCCGGTTTTACCGAAACGATCGAATCGTCCCCATATCCATTTTCAACAGCAATGGAAAAACGCCAGCCACCATCATTTTCCGTCGCGTTTCGGAAGCGGGGCTCATGCGGGCGGTTATCCGATATTGGCATTCGGCGTCGATGCGCCGTCTTGCGGCACGAATGCTCCCATTGGCAAAGCAAATGGATACGTGGCGGCGCAATCTCTGGTCTTTGGTGCATGATCACCCGGGTGCCTGGGAAAGTTCTTCAGCGGTGCACGTGGACGCGGCTGAATTGCGGCACGGGTACGCCGTTCTTACGAACACATTCGTAGAATGGAGCATCAAGCACAGTATTTTTTCTTCGACTGAGAGCCGCGATCTTGCGGCGGTCAAACTTCAGGCGAGACGGTTCGAAGAACATTTGGGCGAGCAGGTAAAAGCCACCCAGGCATGGGTTCGCTACACTCTGGCCAAGTCGCGTGCCAAAATTGCAAAAACGAAGGTGGAACGGAAAAAAGCACTTGCATCTGAAATTGAGGCGAAGTCGAAATTTCTACTTTATTCGAATCTTCAATATCTGCAGTATTGGACGCTCAAGTTCCATTCTGTATCGCCCAAAGACCCACGGCAATTGTGGGTTCGAATGGTAAAAGCTCAATATGTCAGCAGCAAAGCCCGAAATACCGAAGCGCATCTCGGTATCGCGTACGCCAAAGCGATGACGGCCGGCAATGCTCAACTGACCGCCCGAGATGCTGCGGCCTACGAGAGATCACTGATTATCTCACATTTACGGGCATTGGAAATTCTGGAGCTTCAATATGAATTTCGCATTTCGAATGACACTGGGTTTGCGAGTAAAAAACGTATCGCTGCACTGGAAGATTTGAAGAATAAAATCAAGAAGGAAATTGATGAAGTAAGGAAACAACTTTCACAGATATCGCCTTAACCTTGGCAATAGTCGCCAGTCAAAAATTCCGAAGTGCGCGACACAGAAATCACCGTAGCCGCGACGTCACACCCAGGAAATCCGAGCGGATCAAAACCCTTTTCAGGCAACGCATCAGTGCGAAGTGGCCTCTACAGGCAGGTTCAATTCTGGATTAATGGAATCCGCCTGTTTTGCCGCTTCATCGGCGATCGCTTTAGCCTTGGCTATCATCGCAGATTCGGTTGACGTTCCGGCAATTCCCATGTTCACGGCATAAAGAAATGCCGGCTGCAGCCACTTGATCTTGGAACTTGCACCAATCATATTCATCTTGGCCTGACGGAGTGAAACCGTGGCAGAATCCATTTTCAGGATGACACTTTTACGCATCGCCGCGAGGTGAGCCGCCTTGGGCGCGGTTATCGGTGATGATTTGCCGATAATTCCGTAAGTGGATTGGCACAGCTCGGCGGCCGCCCTCTGGAGTGTTTTGGCCATGAGCTCCGTTCGAAGCATTCGGGCTTCGGCGAGTGTTGATGACGCCCGAAGAATCTCGAGTAACGCCTCCGGGGTTTTATTTTCCAGAGCTTGAATCAGTGGGTCGGAACGATGCATCTTCTCATTCATCAATTTTGTTGCGAGCGTATACGCGGTGCGCTGGCTGTTAATCGCCATTTCAAAGTCCTGTGCTGCGGCTTGGTATAGCTGTTTAGCCTTACCCGCATCCCTGTTGATGTGCGTCAGACATTTCTTGATCAAAGTGGCGGAGCGGTTCACATCCATCCGGCTGGCGCCAGAGCCGTATATGATGGTTTGCACCGCCGCCTGCAGCAATTTGAGTTGATCAAGTGCCCGCGCGGCAATCTTCTGAGAAATGGTTCGCTGTGATGAAAGTTCTTCAACTTGCGCTTGGGCGTGGGCCGCGCGATTTTCCGCCATGGAGAGTAGAAAGCGAAGATGACCGATCAACAAATGCGCCCGAGCAACGGGTACCGAGAGCGCGGCCGCCGCATCCAAGGCCCGGGTGCCGGACTTAAGAGTGGCCAAAGATTGCGATCCATTTTGAATGGTTGATTGCATCTCAAGTTTTCCACCACGAATCAGATAAGCTTTACGCTTCGCAAGCAAAGTCTTCAACACATTCTCTGAATGATGGAGTTTGGCAGAAAGAGATAAAACGGCCTGTCGGCTCTGTTTTAATACTTTCCGGGCGTTGTGCAAAGCTGAAACATATTGGTGAACATAGGCCGTATACTCAGCCTTCAAATAACTGATCTTACGGGCATAGCGGGTCAGATGCAGCGTTGAATAGTCCAGAGCGTGTAACTGACGTGTTATGGATGCCGTGTCCACCTGCATCTGGCGGGCCTTCATGCCTGCAAGCTGATCCTCGCACATCGCCCGCTGGGCATACAAAACTCGTTTGTACTGCCACGTGGTGGCGGAGTTACCCAACGCGTTGGTGAGAAGGGCGATGGCGTGACGAATATCTCGTTTGCTGGAGGTGAAGCCTTTGCCATTTCGGGCGAGAAAGGCGGATGGATTGCGCATGGCAGATTGTTCACGCTCGCGCAATTCTGATGCAGTCAGCGGCTTATTGAAGTGATCGGGAAAATTCTTCGCCGGTCGATAATTTCCCGCAGTTGCCAGATAGTGAGCGGCCTTGGCGGATGCAGACGAGGCAGATTGCGCCGCGGCATTCGTGGGTGAATTGGAGCATCCCGCCATGGTGAGAGACATTCCCACCGCGCCGCAGGCCGCAATATGAACAAGCCGCTGCTGCCAAGAGCAAACTTCCACGGAGTGGACGACCTGCTTTTCCAAACTGCATTTACCACGATTCGATACGTGCTTCACGTTTGCTCCAGCCAAAACATTTCGTTCCATCTCGCCTGCAATGAGTGTGATACCATCCGCCGCGTCTATCGTCAACGGTACCGCATGATCTTGAGTTCAGACAGGTGCGGCAATTTTTCCGGGCGAACTCAACCGGGCGTCGCCGAGGCCAGCACTCAGCATTTGGGCCACGGGCTGCGTCATCTCACCGCTTTCGGTGCCACGAAGCATTTGCGCCCCCACGGCTGCGTTCAATCTCCTATTGCCCATGCGTCAAACTCCTGCCGTCATTGCGGTCTTCGGCTCTCGCCTCAGCGGAGTTGCAGCGGCACCTCGATACCGCGGCAAGGCGAATCAGATCGCCGTGCCGACGATCCCCCACGCAAAACAGTTTAGAAAAAAGCCAACCCGGCGGCCCAGCGCGTACGCTGCTACGATCAACATGCTCGCTGCCAAGCAAGTGGCGGATGGCACCGCCGGTCGCTGTGCGAAACCATTAGAGCAAAAATACCCGCGGGGGAACAAGTGTTCCCCCGCGAATAGTACGATACCAAGGGAGGAGGGTCAAAGTAAGTTTATGCACGCCGCCGGGCCGTCAACAGGACGATGCCGCCGATAGCCAGCATGGCATGGGTGGCGGCTTTATGGGCGAGGCAGGATGTATTTCGGCGGATGGTGACATCCGCACTTCCCGCAGGTGCCGGGAAAGGTTGCCGCGCCCATTGAGGCCGGAACATTCCATGAGTCAGAAGGCGTCATTCCGGAGTATGCGCCGGGCTTACCATCGAACCCATTTATGGGTACGGACGATACCCAGATCAAAAAACTGGCCTCCGACCGTCTGATGCACGTGCACTGCGATCACATTTCTGCCCCGATGGAGGGTTGCCAAGGCGGCTTTTGAAATCGGCAACGTGATGTACGAAGTTGAGTAGCCTGGAACGGACGCTGCAAATACGCCGTTGATATAAACCTGAATGCCCTGGTCATGGTAGGTAATGAGCGCCAGGTGGGTGAAGTTATTTGTGTGAAGCGTAAAATGACGGCGAACCCAAAGGTTATCGGTTGTCCAGCGAGTCCGCGGAGTCACGCCTGGATCCGGCGTACCAAATCCCGCCGGTCCAATCCGCCAATTGGAATCGTCGTAATTTTTGCTGTACCACCGACCTGTAGGCTCATGGATGGTGTAGTGCCACTCAACCGGCATGTGGCGAGCCGTATGGACAACCGTCCGTTTAATCGGTGATGGGGGAAGACTTGCCCAGTTATTGCTGACCGGTCCGGACTGCTGCGCCCATTGATGGGCCCATTTCATCCACATGCTGTGATCGGCCATCATGGGAAAGAAAGCCGCCCCCACGACCGGGCGGGCGTGCATGCCTCCCCACGCACGGTTGGTACCGTATTGGTCGGCCAACGGAACACGCGTGGGCGTCTTATCGAGGAATTTATAAATCCGGCTGATGATGGCGTTAAATTCCGATCGGCGGGTGGCCATCGTCGCCGTCCAGATGGAAAAATCGGTTTTGGTCTGCGTTACGGTACTGCGGTCGGGCAGGCCGTAGGTGTGCAGTTGTGTCATATAGAACTTCATCTCACGACGCCGCACGGACCGCGGAAAGATATGAAGGCCGAGTGCCTGATCCCATGCCATGTTGTACAGTTGGCTCCACGTGCCGGGTTGATTGAAAGCCATTTTGTAGTGGTTTCCGTCGCGATCGATGTGCATCCATTTGATCGCCCAGCGATGGGCCAATGCACGGTAGTCGGCCGCTTCGGCTTTGAAACCCCGCATCTGGCATAGTTTGGCGTAGGCCCCCATGGCGATGATCGCCTTCACCGAAAGATTGGCGTTATACGCCATAAAGCCCAGAAAATCGTTGGTGCTCAATTGGTTTCCCGGATCGAAACCCGATTTACGCAGGAAGGCGACCCACCTTTCAATCAAATTCCAATACTTGGCCGCGAAATTGGCATTTCCCTCCGCCTCCGCGATCGCGCAGCAGATAATAATGATATTACCGCTCTCTTCTACGGGCATGTTTTCACCCCCGGTTTTGTAATGCCCGCGACAAATGGGGTAGGTGCCCAGATCGTGCGGTGCCCATGCAAATCGCCATTTGGGTGTGTCGGCCGAGACGAGTACCGGCGCAATGGACGCGGCTTCCATCTCGGGATTAAAAAGCAGGAACAGCGGTGACGCCGGAAATATCACATCAACCGTCGCAATATCGCCGTTACTGGTTTCCTCTTTGGTAAAGACCATCGGCTGACCGTTCCGATCGGCCGCCATGCCCATCGCCGCCAGCGCCTGCCGATAAGCGAGCGATGCAATGACGGCAGACTTGCGGCCCCCCACCGATATGGCATCCTTTTGAACTTCGGCGTCAAAGGCGGCGGACTGAGCGCGAAGTTTATGGCGCCGGCCCCACGCCGTTTCAAACATCTGCCCCGGTTTGACTCCCCCCTTGCGCCAATAGGGGCGGAGATAGTCACCAAAATAATCAATCGCCCATACCTCGTCGTACGCCACCATCACCTGCCGGCTCACCGGCGAGGCCGCAACCTTACCGAGGTTGAATGCAAATGCTTCGGCGGGCCGGCCGTTGCTTACGCGCTGGGGGCCGTGTGACGATTCCGATGCCCCCAATGAGCCGGTTGCATGAAATTCCTTCAGAGCCTTGTGGACGGGTAAAAATGCACTGCGAGACTGATCGGTTGCGGCGGCGGTATAGAGGTAACCCCAATCGAGGCCGACGGGATCGCCCGATATATTGAAAAAGTTCTGAGATGGCGACCCGCATTTCAGGGCCGTCAATGGGCCAAATGTCTTTCGCGCCCAGACAATGTGCTGGTTGGATTTATTAACCGCGATCGCCGAACTGCTGCTGTAAAATATCTGCACCTGGTGGGTTCTTCCGTCGATGGATCGCACGGTCCACCGGATATAAGTGACCGGACGGGTTAAGTCTTTAATCTTTTCCGGAATACGCGGCGTCAGGAATGAAAGCCGCACGTGAAGGCCCGCGCCGGCGAATCGGTAAACCGTCTCCAGAGGCAGAACATTAACACTGATCTGATGCAGGGCGGGTTCGAGCCATGGCCGCCCTCCCATCAGACGGTACGTACGACCGTCAACCCGGATCACGCTGATGAGATTCTGCCGACGTCCGTCCCAGTAAACGGTGGCATGATCGGCAAGGTGATTGCGCTCCGACCAGATGCTCATGTAGGGATCAAAGGTGACCAGCGGCACCGCCGGAGGACGAAAATGGAGAGCCGGCATGAGGTTTTCCGCTGGTTGTGACATTACCATTCCGGCTACTGAAAGCAAGAAGGAGAGACACGTTGACGCCAAAACCGGTTTCCGACTTTTGAAAAATCTCATCATACTTGGGCCTCTGGTGTAATTTCGAATTGGCGGTAGTTGCCTGCCGTCTCATCAAAAATAAATTAGCAACGTAAAGTAATTCTGCGAGATGGGAATTCTATACTCATTTCGAAACCCGCGTCGGGGATAGACAGACGTTAATGAGTGCGAAAGTCGGGTTAAGACCGCGAACGCATCCCGATTGTTTTTTCATCACCGGTCAAAAAATGGCTTAGTGATTCCATCCGTGGGGAAGGACTAACTCTTCATGTGCTGACTGATCGCAGCCGGCAGTCGAGTGATCAAATCCGTTGCCAAAACACCAATATCGCCGACTTCGCGAGCGGCAATATCGCCAGCTAACCCATGAATATGAGCACCAAGCAGTGCGGCTTCATCCGGCGGATACCCCTGCGCAAGAAATGTACCAATTACACCCGAAAGGACATCCCCGCTTCCACCGGTTGCCATAGCGGGATTCCCCGAGCGATTCACGGCAAAGCGACTTCCCAGGGCAACGACCGTATCGGCCCCCTTGAGCACTACAACACAACCGGTTGCGCGGCTGAGCAATTCAGCCAGAGCAGATCGATCAGTCCCCGTGGGCTCGGCAGCGGGCGGCGACGCCACGGCTGGGGCTGCTGAGGGGTCAACTTCCAAGGGCACACCATCGGCGGTTGACGGCTCATCATCGACCAAACTGCGACCACTGGGCGTTGAATCTGCGGATCGCATTGCAGCGTCAGGAGTCAGGGTGGCTCCACGTTTAGCCACCGCCGCCATCAGCCGCATAAATTCTCCCATATGGGGCGTGAGTACGATATTGGACCAATCCCTTCGCTGCGGCCATTCGCTCGATTCCAGCGATGAGAGGATATTGAGCGCGTCGGCGTCAAGTACCATGGGCCCGTGGTGGCGTTCAATCAGATCAATGACAAGTCTTCGGACGGATGCACTGACTCCAAGCCCGGGACCGACCACCAACGCATCATGGGTATCCGCAAATTCGAGGAATGGCTTGGTATCTCTGGCCGGCAGGGGAAAACCGGTGGCGGTCGGACAAAGCGTCAGAACATTCAGGAGCGTATCCTTTGGCGCGGATATTCGACACAAGCCTGCTCCGGACCTCATGGCGGCATTAGCTGCCAGGGCTGGGGCGCCGATCATCCATTCACTGCCACCGACAATAAGGACTCTTCCAAAATCCCCCTTGTGTGCATCATGTTTTCGTGGAGGGATTCGAGGTAACTGAATTTTTTCCATGGCGATAGACTATGGCAGCAAGGCGTCGGCTTCAAGTGACCGCCTGACAATCTTGAATCTGAGGAAGATCGCTCAGGCTTCTCATCGACTTACCGAAGTTCGAATCCACGCTGGCGCGGGTCAGGTGGCTGCCGCATCACGATCGACATAAACAAGCAGCTTTCCCGGGTATGGATTTATGCCGATTGCGGGACAATCCACCGCGAATTTTTTTCGCGCGATCAGGTCCGATATCACCGACCGCTTCTTTTCCCCGGACGCCAAAAACATGACGTGACGCGCAGCGTTGATGAGAGGATAGGTAAAGGTAACCCGATCAATCGGCGGTGGCAGCGTTCCCGGCGGACTGTACGTCACGAGAGAGATTGCATTGAGGGCCGGCGCTTTGGGAAAGAGCGATGCAGTATGCCCATCATCTCCGACACCCAGGAGAATGAGGTCAAAAATGCACGGGTGGGGTGAAAAATATTTTTCGATGGTCTTCTGATATTCGGCTGCAGCCTGTTCGGCAGACGCCAGATGAGTCGGCACAGGGAATATCTGTCCCTTTTTGATGGGGACACGCGAAAGCAGCCGACGATGCCCCATTCCAAAATTGCTTGCCGCATGATCCGGCGGCACGAAGCGATCATCTCCAACGAATACCGCCCATTTTTCCCAATGACTGTCATTGACATAGTGCTCGGCGAGATATTCGTAGGTTTTTTCCGGAGTCGATCCGCCGGTGAGAGCGATGGTGAATCGGCCGGAGGTGTGAATAGCGGCCATGGCAATATCCCGAATGCGCGCGGCCGCCACCGACGCAAGTTGAGCACTTTCTTCGCAAATATGATATTCCATGGGAGCTCCAGACGGAATAAAGCGGCAAATCAATCAGAACGACGATGAATCGATATCGGTGTCAGAGTCGGGTGCAGGTTCGGTCGG
>DAHWIP010000005.1:0-19758 GCA_027344975.1 Phycisphaerae bacterium | reverse complement strand
CATGGGCCAGCACGGTATCGGCGGGTGGACTGTTCCCCACGCGAACGGGTGAAAACACATCCCCATGGAGGACCAGGCGTCGCCGGTCGGAAAGAATAATCTCCAGCTGACACCCAGACTCGCAGACGGAACCGCGCAGGCCCCCCGATGCAGCCGGCGCTGATGATTCGTACGCCACAGCGCTGTCCGGAACAATACCGATCCGCTGGAACCCCGCACCGGCCGGCAAAGCTTCGCTCGCCGCACGGACCCGTGGGGTCTCGGCCGTCACCTGAGAGCTCAGCCGCTTCCGCCAGAGACGAAACGATTTGATGCAGAGCTTCTCGCGGCGACAGAACGCCGCCACGCTCAAAGAACTGCTCTGCCAGAGCTCCAACGCCATCCGCCAATACGCCTGCCGCTCCGGTATGGTAAACTTCCTGCCGCGCTGATCCATCGATCTGCTCCTGAAAATCCAAACAACAGATCAGAATCTACACGCCCCAAAAATCCCCGCCAGATGCACTTCGTCGGACGTTTACAATTTAACCGCTTCACAACCTTCTCCTTTAACTGCAGAGCACCTGCCCGATGTGCAGTCTTTACCTTGCGGCAAACTCCGCCATCGATTGCAATTCTACCCGCCGCGTCTACCAGTTTACATTCAGCCGCTTGCCGGTGAGTTGTTCGATGCGGTCGGTGATAATTTTCTGCTTGTCCTTGTTTCTCTGTGACAACTGCTTTTTAAGCACGGTCACGCGTTTCAAAAGACGATCGATGATGTGCTTGCGGATGGTCTGGCGCAGTTCGAACTGTTGAGTGACGACATGGAGCAATTGCGAACGAAGTTTTCCATCCTGAGGTGATTGTGGGTTCTTACGTAATTGCCACGCGAGCGAGTAGGACTGATGCGTTAGATTCAGGTCCTGCATTGTATAGGCAAAAAGTTTTGGATCATATTTCCGCATGTATTCGAGGCGCCGAAAATTCGGGGCCGCCGCACGAATCAGGGTGTCGAATTTTTTCGGGTCTGACTTTCGCAGCATCATCGCCTTGCGGTAGAGCCCCGGCTGGGTCTGTTTGAGAAAATTCATGATCTGGTTGACTTGGGCCGCAGAAATATTCGGCGGTGAGGGTTTCGGGGGTGATTGAACCGCCTGAGGTGCAGCGGCGGCAAACGATGCAAGCAGAAATACTCCGGCTGCCAGAAGCGGCCAACGGATGGAAAATCTCATGAATAAATGCTCCGCACGATCCGAGTCACTGCATCAATCCATGATCACCATGACGGATATCGTAAAAATGCGGCCCAGTTCCATTGAGCCAATACCCATTATTTTCCCCGGCCGTTTTACTGCGCCGGATTGACGGCCGATTCTGCGCTGAGTTTTATCCTATCCAAAGCATTCAGGAATTGAATCAAATTATTGGACGCACCGATCGGGGCATTGGCGTCGAATTCATCGGATCCTGATGACACGCCGCCTGACGAATCCAGTTTTTGCAGCATGAGCATTCTGCTTGCCGGCAGATGGGTCTGCGCAAATTCACGGAAATCGGTTACGGCGTCGCGGAGCCGCTGCTCACGAGCCGCCGCCCGCATCTGCACCACGTGAATGCCCGCCATTACCACCAGTGCGGCCGCAACACCCGACGCAATGGACATCGTGCGATAAAACAGGGGGCGAAGTTTTTGCCTGAATTCGGCCCGCTTTTCACGCCGTTGTTTCTCCACGACCCCGCGGGCAATGTGCGAGCGGATACGCTCCTGATCCAGAGGCTTTAATTCTTCGTCAATGGGCGGCAGCGACTTGAGCAGAGCAAGGTTGGCTACTGCCTGTTCATATTCCACCATCGCTGCCGGATACGTTTCGATATGCTTCATCAGTCGCTTGGATGAACTTGCACCCATTTCACCTGCCGCATGCAGCAGGCAGGCCTGTGAAAGACTAAGACGCTTCATGGTCCACCTCCATGATCACCCGCAATTTGCCCAAAGCCCGGTGGGCTCTGGCAAGTACTGTGCCAAGTGGGCAGTCGATAATCGTTGCAATCTCCTTGAATGACAAACTTCCGTAATGTCTCAGGAGCAGAACTTGGCGATCCAATTCAGGCAACTGCTCCAATGCTCCATAAAGTTTTTCCCGTTCCTCGCGATGCTCTGCATCGTCAGTGTTTTCCCTCGCAGGCAGGTGATCCGTGATCTCCTTTCCAACTTCAAAATCCACCACAGTAGACCGAACCGGTCGCCTGGAGTTAGATCTGGCATGATCCCGAACTAGATTCACAATAATCCGGAAAAGCCAAGCCTCAAATTTTCCTTCTTCCGTATAGCGACCTACTTTCTGCACCACTCTCAGAAAGGTCTCCTGAACCAGATCAGAAGCCAGATCGGAGTTGCGCGTGGTCTTTTGCGCGTAGGCGAAGAGCCGCTCCCAGTAAAGGCCGACGAACTCGTCCCACGCCGCTTTGTCGCCGGCCCGGCACCGTTGAATTAAGGCACTTAAGGCCCGCGAATCCAAAGCCATTCAAACTACCCGTTAAACGCCGCAACTCGACCGACTATTGCATCGATTCCTTTAGTTGCCCAAATCGGATTGGGCCCGGTGATCATCACCCCGCATAGTGGCGAAGCTTCACATGCTCTAAAATGGGAATGGCGCCATCACCTGATCGCTCGTAAGCCTCCCGAACTTCGACAATACATCCAGTTGGAGAGCCTCGCCAATCCCTTGCGACTGAATACACCCATTTTTACGTATAATCGTAATTAAATTTCGCATCTGACATTCTATACTTCCCCATCCGTTCCGTGCCCAATCGGACAGAGGAGAAGAATTCACCACCGCGTCCAATCATGATCGTGCCGACATAGTTGCTCGCCAACTCACACTCTGCTATCATACCGACAGTTTTGGTGGCGGCCAAATACGTTGCGCCGATGCATCAAATCCGCGATGAGTTTTCGACATCCGCTGATAAAATCAACGGGTTGGTCGATTTTTGTCGCTTATGCTAATATATGACAGGTTGAAAATCTGTCTGCCTTCAAATCGTACGCTGTACGTGGAACGGATGTCGGTCTCGACCGGAAGGCGGCGAGGCGTGTAAATTGAGGTCTGAATGCTCAGAGTTAAAGTCAAGGCCAATGAACCCCTGGATCAGTTGCTCCGTCGCTTCAAGAAGCTCTGCGAGAAAGAGGGATTGATCAAAGATATGAAGCGGACCAGCTACTACGAAAAGCCCAGTGAGAAGGCTCGTCGTCAGCTGCGAAAAGCGCAGAATAAGGAAATCAAGCGTCTGCGAGAAACTGCCGGGGCGTAATCTCCGGGCGTTTCCCTTTACGTCCTTGGTTTCAAATGGATCGTCGTACGTCTTGGTATAACCGCGGACGCCTCGCCTGTGATGGCCGATTTCGGCGTATTCATTTTAATCTCCGTCTGCCTGCAAAACGTTGTGTGATACCGTATCGCATACGCTCTTCGGTCATGAACATCGAAACAGGCAGTTGAAAGGAACGACCCGGGATTGTCACAGGGAACCATCGAAAAATTTTTCACCGACGTCTGGCAACTGCGGGAAGAGACGATCTATCCGCGGCTCTTTGGTTCGTTGAAATCTGAAATCTCTGTCATCCCAGCCGAATTTTTTGCCATTCCCCCTCACGAATTCAAACCCCCTCCCCTTTGGCTGCATTACGGTGCGGTAACCTCGCCGCCTGATTCGATTCGAAACTGCTGGGCCTACGCAAGTTCCGGTCTCTCCAATCCAACACTTGATCAGTGTGAGCATCCGAATCCCGCCGAGCCCAGCGGCCTGGGTTTTGAAGTCGTCCTGTTCACCTCCGCCGAATCGCCTTGGGCGGTACGCGTCATTCAGTGGGTCATGGCCAATCAGATGCTGGCCGCCGCGGAATTGGTCTCCTTCGAATTAATCGAAATTTTTGATCGTATCCATCTTCCACCGGCACTCTGTCCGCCAGATCCTTCGCCTATTAAACATATATTTGTTGTTCCCGCGCCGGCTGATATTCATCTTTTCGACCTGCCTTCCGGAAAGGTGGAAATGCTCCTGCTCGTGGGAATCACCGATGCAGAAATGAAATTTGCCCGGGCGCAGGACGGCAGCGGACTCCTTGAACTGCTCCAGCACCACGGCGTATCCCGTGTCACGGATATCACGCGGCAGAGCGTGATCTGACCGTAACCGCCACCCCGCTATGGCATTGGATCCCGCGTGGCGTTATTATTCGATGTACAAACCGCGTCGATCTGGCGGATCAAGTTGGGAATTCGGGTCGTGATGGTCCGTGGACGGCGATACTGTGCGGAGGTGGCGTTATGCGTACCTGTCTCATCATAGTCGGGGTTATTTCATCCATATTTGTTGTGCTGATCATCATTTTGGCCATTCTCGCGTACAACGCCATCAAGCCGATGATGGCCATGCAAAAAAATGCCCAGCAATTCGTGACGACATCGATTACCGCCGTGGCCCGTGATTGGCAACTCAAGCCGCTGCTTAACCGCGCCTACCCAGGTTATAAGACTCTGCTTTTGAAAAATGAGTTGGGAAAGCGGCTTTTTGCCGAGTATCGCAAGCTCGGCCCGCTTAAAAAACTTGATCCGCCGATCGGGGTGGTCTTCAGCGGTCTGAGCACGAAATTTGGCAAAAAGACCACCGGTAAATTTACGGACATCGGTAGCTTCAAAAATGGCCGGGCAACGATCACTTTGAAACTGATAAAGGCCGGAAAAACGTGGCAGATATACAGCTTCTTCATCAGTTCCAATGCATTTCTACCGGCGCTGCCCCCGACAGCCACCGCACCCAAATAGTCGAATGCACTCCGGCGAATCGCGTGACATGACTTTCCAAATGAGGCGCATGATTTTTCGGCGTCGGCCGCCATTTGGATATCTCACGCTGCGGCAGGCCGAATCACGTCTTGGCGCTGATGGTAAGCACAGCGGATTTATAAGCTGCGGCTTCTTCCGGGGTAATCTGATGGCGACGGGTTCGTTCCGGAGGCGGCAGGTGGGGCCGCCGGTCGGGTGCGTCAGGGCCATCATGGCGTTTGATCACTTCATAATATTGATTGCGCTGTGCGGGTATCCACCCCGCATCGCGGATCATCCTGCAGATCATTTCTTCGGAAAGGCAGTAGGTGGTTCCTGCGGAACTCACCACATTTTCCTCCATCATCACGCTGCCCATGTCGTTGGCCCCGAAAAATAGTGCAAGCTGACCAATTTTGGGCCCCATCGTCACCCAACTGCTCTGGAGATTGCGAAAATTATCCAGATACAGCCGGGCCAGTGCCAGCATTCGCAGATATTCATTCGCGTCCGCCAGTCTTACCGTCCTGCCGTTGTCGAACTCAAACGGTTTGCCGTCCGAGGGATTCCATTTTCGCTTTTTATCGAGTGGTGTATTTTCGCTCTGGTAGGGCCAATGAATAAACGCGGTGTAATGCGCCGGTGCATGGGCCAAAGCCCAGTCCTGCCTTTCACGCAGGCGGTGCAGGTGATCCAGCCGGTCCGAGATATCTTCGATGTGGCCGATCAGCATCGTGGCACTGGTATACATGCCGAGCTTGTGAGCCTCAGACATGACATCCAGCCACTCCTCGCCGGTGCATTTGCCCGGTCCGATACGGCTTCGCACACGCTCGGAGAATATTTCTCCGCCGCCGCCGGGAATGGTTGCCAGCCCGCAGGCCTGAAACCGCCGCAGAATCTCAGCGATCGGCATATTGAAGAATCGTGAAAATTCAACAAATTCGGGCGGGCTGAAGGCGTGAATGTGAATCGATGGGAACTTATCGCGGATCGTCTGCAGCAGATTCTCGTAGTAGGTGATCGGCAGGGCCGGGTTCATTCCGCCCTGCATCAAGATCTGCGTACCGCCGATGGCCATAAGTTCGCGTATCTTGGCGCTGATCGCCTCACTATCCAGAGTGTAGGCATCTGGAGCGGCCGGATCATTACGCTTAAAAGCGCAGAATGTGCACCGGGCTGTGCAGATATTGGTGTAGTTGATGTTGCGGTCAATCACGTAGGTGCGGTAATCGGTGGGGCATAGCCGCTCGGTCATGGCAGCGGCATATTGCCCGAGTTGTGTCAGCGGGGCGTTCTCGTAGAGTTCCAGAAATTGGTCGTCCGTCAGTCGCGCACGCCCGTCGATGACATCGGCGATGCGAAAGCTCGGTTCATAGTGCGGTGCGCTCTTCAGAGGCGGGATAAGGTTCATTTCAGTTGCACTCATCTTATGTCTCTCCGATTACCCGGCGCCCCGAAAATTCAGCAGCGGGGTGCTTCAACAGGTGCCGTCTCTATACCGCGGCAACTGTTTCAATGGTAGGGCACGGGCGGCGGATTTCAAGCTGCCTCCTGCCCGAACCGCCAACGGGTATAATGGCGATGAAACAGGCAGCAGCCTGTATGGGCTTTATCGCGGTGTGACCCATGCCTTGGGGCAGCCGACGTGAAACCGCCTGAATTGCCGTTTCACGACGCTTACAGGAATGTGGTGTAGGCTCTGCGGCCGAGCCCGCGAGATTGACGGTAGAGAGTCATGGTTGGTTAAGGGACGATAGTTTATGGCTGAAAATACGACTTCCAATCCGAAAGATACGGTCAAAAAACCTCGCCGCCGGAAATGGTTGATCGTGACGGCCGTCATCTTAGCCCTGATTGTCCTCCTGGTGGCGATTGCACCAAGCTTGCTCTGTACCGGACCGGGGCTGCGATTCATTGTCGGCCAGATCAACAGTCGAATTGCCGGCAAAGTCAAAATTGGCAGCCTTTCAATCGGTTGGTTCAGTCCGTTAAAGATCAATCATCTCACGGTGATGGATCCGGAGGGTTCGGCCGTCGTTAAAAACGCCGCCGTCCATACCCAATTATCACTGGTGGGATTGATTTCCAATTGGCACCATCTCGGCAAGATCGATATTCCAATTTCCAGTCTTCATCTCGCGACCGTCAACGGAAAGCTGAATCTGCTTCAAGCGATTGCCTCATCCGTCCCCGCCGCCCCCAAACCGTCGTCGAAGGTGACGCCGGTTGCCAAAACGCCGACGGCGCCCTCCGCGGCTTCATCCACCTCTGTGCCGGCACTCTCGGGGAGTATCGATCTCACCGTAAAACGCCTGACTTGGATAACCCCCAACGAACCACCGCTGCGGGCCACCGGTCTCCATTTTGCCGCCACGTTTAATACGCGCAGTCTGAAACCCTCCGAGGCAACTTTTTCTGTTGCAGCGGGTCTCGGCAGCGCCGCTCCGGCGAAAATCTTCTTGAAATTGGAAGCCGCCGCGTTTGGAACTCAGGGAATGTTACCCTGGGAAAAAATGACCGGCTCGATGACCGTAAAAACGCAGGGATTGGAACTCGCGTGCCTTAATCCGCTGCTGGCCGGCGGGGGCGTGCATCTGCATTCTTCCGGAATATTATCCCTCGATGCGCAGGCGGATATGAAATCGCATGCTGACCTGGGAATAAAATTGTCTCTCCGAGCCGATCACGTGCATCTAGGCGGCGCAGCGCTTAAGGGGGATCATCCCGATTTGGGCCAGGTCGATTTCCGCACCGCCGCATCGGTCGATGACGCGGGGGTATCCCCACGTTTTCAGGTTAGCCAACTCAATATCGCCAGTTCGAATTTGGGTTCGGTCTCGGTGACCGGATCAGGCTCCGTTCGAACGCTCCTGGCTATCATCCACAGTCATTATCAGCAGCCAATCGGCAAGGCCCGGTTGGCGATCAAAATACAGTCTGTTATTTCCCATGTATTGGCGCAGTTTCCCCACCTGCTGGCAACGCCCTCCGGCGCAAAATTTGTCGGTGGCGGTCTGGCATTCTCGGCCGCCTTGGCTGCCGGAGATGGGCACCACCCGGGGGCGACGCGCGGATCGTCGCTGACACCTCTCCTGCCGCCGGTATCGTTCAATCTTAAGTCCCGGCTTTCAACATTGAAGTGGACGCTTCCATCTCACGAAAGTGCGAGATCGGCCTATGGTGATCTGAACGTCAGCGGTGCCACCACCGGGGGGCCGGTTACTATCGCCCTTAATGCGTTTGCAGGTGGGGGGGCGGAAAAACCGTCAACGGTTACCCTCAACGGCACCATTTCTCCGTTTGCCCATCAACGTCTCAAGGCTCTTCCCGCGATGACCGGCCATTTGACGCTGAACATGTCGCATGTCTATCTCTCCTATCTGAAGCGATTTAATCTGCCGGTGCACATGGACGGCACCCTGCACGGGCATCTTGCGGTGGTCAGCAATGCGCCGCATCAGGGGCGCATCAGCGGGCAGATGCAGATTGACGCGCTGACACTCGGCGGCGCGCTTCTGCATGGTGACCATCCGGTGCTTGGAAATCTGTCCATTCCGGTGGATATGGTGTGGGACGCCGAACATCTCAACATCGAACAGCTTGCCATGCAATGTCCGGTATTTAATGTTTCGGCATCCGGTGCGGTGAATCTCAACCGCCTTTCGGCCCTGCGTTCGACCGACGGTAATTGGGGTGGGACCGGTATGGTGGTGACGTCAACCATCAATACCGCACTTTTCACCGATGACTTCCGCCATACCCTGCGACTCAATCATCTTCCACTCAAGATCAAATCCGGTCGGGCGGTCGTGCAGCTTCATCTTCGCAACCGGGGCACCACTTCCGCTTTGGCCCTCGACTTTAGCCTCTCTCCGCAGGTATGTCGCTGGAAAGAAATTCCCGCATCCATTTACCCCATGATCATGAACGCCGCCGCTACCAGACAGGCGGGCCGCTGGACGTTGACTCGATGCAGCGTGTCGCAGAGCGAACCCAAATCCACATCTGCCGTCCTGAAATTATCCGTGCTTGGCGTGCACGGTGCCAAAGAGCTCAGTTATTCGCTCGCATCGGACTGCAACCTCGGACCGCTGGAACAGGAATTGTCGCCATTCGTGGAATTGGATGGCAAATCCATCACCGGCCGACTTTCCATTGCCGGTGCGCTGAACAATGTGCTCACCTCCAAGCCCGCCGTGGACGTTAAATTGCAGTTGCGGCATCTGGTTTATCTGTCGGAGGCCAAAGCGTCGCCCGTTCGTATCAGCAAGATTACGTTACCTCTTAAGGCGGATTTGGTTCTCACAAAAGGCTCGCTTGCATCCGCCCAAGTTTCCATGGGCGTGGATTCCCCACAACTTCTGGATGTCCAAGCCGACGCCGCTGTTACCCCTCAGCCTCTTACCGTCCGGCATCTTCACCTGACGCTGGCCATGGTGGACCTCCAGAAGCTCTGGGAGCTTGTGCAAACCGTAAGTCCCTCCACACCCGCATACAAGCTGGCGGGATATATTAAAAACTCACCCATCCATCTGAATTATTCGCCCGGTCGGCTTGAGGTGACGGATGCCGCCCTGCATCTGAGCGACCTCTCCATGCAGGGGGATATCAAAAACGCGCCGCCGTTCACCGAACCGAAACTGGATCTGCTTCTGGCCGCCGATATCCATACCGGAAAAGTCCGTTCGGTGACGCTATCGGATATGTCCGTGAAATCAGGTGACGGGCTTCTGTCGGTTGCCGTCGACAAACCCGTGATGATCAATCTCGCCGGCAGTTCGACGCAGATCGCTGCCCCATCCATAAAAATTGCTGCGGACTTGGCCCGTATGCAGAATCTGCTCGTTAACCTTGGTAAGCTGCCGGTTGGTGCAAAACTTGCCGGGCAGTTGGCATTGGATGCCGATGCCCTCGGAAACGGC
Organism: Phycisphaerae bacterium; assembly: GCA_027344975.1. Taxonomy (GTDB): domain Bacteria; phylum Planctomycetota; class Phycisphaerae; order WQYP01; family WQYP01; genus JAJZGD01. The sequence goes on along the minus strand of DAHWIP010000005.1, from coordinate 10,016 downwards.
AAGATCATCTCGACTACGCTTGACGCTCACGTGAAGGGATATCAGGTTGCAATGCCCGGGGCCAAAGCGGTGCTGCCGCCGACGAATCTGCTGGCAAGTTTGGCCGGCAAGGCAGATATGACCCAAAAGATATTCACCGTTACGCATACCTGCCGCATTGGTGAGGCTGGAGGCAAAAAAACCGGCAGTAACCTGCTTACCATTGAACGGGATTCGGTTCTCGCCTGGGGGCCGGGCGGAGTGGAAAAAATCCACGGCACCCTGCACTATGATCTTGCCGGCGCGATCGCGCTCCTCAAGCCATTCCTGCCGCCGACCCTCTCGGCAACGGGCAGCGGAAGCATGCCATTGGCCGTCACGGGTCCGCTTACATCCGCGCCGGGGCTTTTGATTGCCCGCAAGTTGAGCATCACTTCAACCGCGCTGGCGTTCAAAGAACTCAGCTATGATGGCACACACCTGGGCCCCGGATCGCTCGGATTTTCAGAATCGGCAGGCCGCATCCAGATTACACCGGCAGCTATCCCCGCTAATCATGGGACGGTGAATCTTGGCGGATATATTGATCTCAATGGGTCAACCCCCACCTACGTGCTGCCATCTCCGCTGCAGGTGGCCAGCAAAGTGCAGATCAATGCGCCGATGGGTGCGAGCATCCTGAAGTTTCTCCCGCTGACCTGGGGCAATAAGGGGCAACCGGCGCTGGTCAATGTGCAGGGAATTCTGAATATGTCACTCCAATCGGCTGATATTCCCCTTTCGTCAGTTGCCATGAAAAAGTCGGGCACGGCGGTGGGCACCGTGAGCATCACACACCTGACCACCAACGCCCCGTTTGTTGGCCAGATTTCGGCATTGTCCGGTCCGTTGGGCGGCAACATCAGTATCGCGGACAGCGGCATCCGTCCGACACAATTCGTTCTCAAGAACGGACGGGTGAGCTACAAAGATATGAAACTGGTTCTGGCATCATTCGGCCTCGACCTGAGCGGCTGGGTGGGATTAAACAATCAGATGAATGTCGATATGAACATTACCGGCGGGGGCCTCACCCTGCCGATCCCCCTTAAACTTGCGGGCACCACCGCATCACCCCAAATCAAGCTCACGAGTCATCCGCTCAAGAGCATCGGCAAGGGGATCAAGGGGCAGGTGAAGGGTCTCCTGCATGGCCTGTTCGGACAATAACGACTAAATCGTGCCCGGACACGGCAGACGGTTCGAGGTTGACTTGGCCCAGTGATCGCCATTGCTCGCGACAAAACCACCGTCGCTTCTGAATCTCCAAAGCACTATTCGCTGACCATCCGGCGCACCGTTCGGCGCCTGCCCTGATCCTTATATCTCGGCGGCACCGCAGTCGCAGTTCCCTTTATACGGAATTCGACTTGGGTATACTCCCGCATAAAAGGAAAGTGCGGTGGCGCAGTCATGTGAAAATTGTGGTATCGATCAGCATGTCGGCGAATTGGATATCCGGTCGGCGGGGTATTGTTTTCGGTGCGGCTGTCTGCTCGATGCGGTCGAACCGATGGACCTCAATCTCGGCCAAGATCAACGCCATCCCGATTCAAAAAATCGGCAATAATGTCGAACACCTTTCCGCCAGCGCGGCCGCGTTGGCCGATTCTCAGCAGATTCGGCGCATCATCGCCCATCTGGACAGGACACTGGCTAATATTCAAGCCATGACCACTCATTCGCGGGGGCATGTCGCCGCCACAGTGATAGAGATCCAACGTGCCGCCCGCCAGGCGGCGCAAATGATGGAAACCATACGCCACATCGCAGGCGGAAGTTACGCTTCTCAGCAAAGTGTCCGCGGTCTTATCGCTGAGTTGACTCGCATGGCGCGTGCCATTCGGAGTCTCGCAAATTATCTCGATGCGCATCCCAATGCGCTGTTAATGGGGCGGCCGAAATGATTCATCGATCCTTACCCGTATTCGTGATCATCACCGCAGCGATGCTGCTTGGAGGTTGCGCTTCGGGTCCGCCGACACAACTCATGACGACGTCCGCAGTTGCCGAGCCTGCGCACCCTTACGCCGGCCCTCCAGTGCCGGTAGGTCGGGTTACCATTCCACCTCAACTGGATCGATTATGGCTCACGCGAAGCGAAGGGAATGGATACCTTCACGTCAGCAACGCCACGCGCTGGGCCGCGCCACTCGCCGTGCTGATTCGTCACACGCTCTCGATTGATTTATCCCCGTCGCTCGCACCGTCCAACGTGATCATCCCCGGCGAGCCCGAGCCGCGAAAATCTTACGTCACCCTTTCAATTATGATCACGAGATTGCGGATATCAAGTCCGCCTCATGGTGCCGCTCATCTGGATATGAGCGCCGTATGGGCATTGACCCGCCCGCATCTCCCGCCGCAAATGCATCATCTGCGAATTACTTTGGCCTCCGCATCGGATTCCGAATCGGCAGCGGATGCCCTGAGTCGAGCGATCGGCAAACTTGCCGACTCCATCGCGATATCGCTCGTGGGTTCCAATTCGCCCGGTACCATCGTCTCAGGCGGATCGTGATATCCCGGGCAATAAGACCCGACTCCGCACATTTGACGCAGAGGGGTATTCGGGTAGCATTTGTGCTCCATTGCGGTGTCGGCGAGCCGCAATTCGGCTTGACGCTTCGGCGTCTGAATCAAAACGTATGGCGGTAAGGTAAATTTCGGAGGTTGATCGTGGATACAGGGTTATCTTTCGGGCATTTCGCGGGGGCGCTGACTGTGCCGACAACCATCGCGGTCAAGCACGGTCCGCTGCTGGTGATGCATCCGATCGATTACGCGGTATTGGTCGTTTATCTTCTGTTTGTCGTCGGAATTGGTGTCCTTACCGGCCGCAAGCAGAAAACCAGCGAAGACTTCTTCCTCTCCGGTCGCAGCATCCCGTCATGGATCACCGGTTTGGCATTTATTTCCGCCAATCTCGGCGCTCTGGAAGTCATGGGTATGGCGACCAGCGGCTACGAATACGGCATGATCACCGCCAATTACTACTGGATCGGCGCGATTCCCGCCATGGTCTTCATGGGCGTGGCGATGATGCGGTTCTTCTACGGCAGTAAGGTTCGCAGCGTTCCTGAGTTTCTCAATAAGCGATACAACGAAGGCACTCGTTTCGTCAATGCCATCACCTTTGCCATCTTCACCCCGGCTATCTCCGGCATCAGCATGTACGCCCTTGCTCTGGTGCTTCAGGATTTTCTGGGCCTCAACTTCAATGTCAGCGTTTTGATATCTGCAGCGGTGGTTTTGGTATATACCTTCCTCGGCGGATTGACCGCCAGCATCTACAACGAGGTGCTCCAGTTTTTCCTGATTGTTTTTGGTGTCGCCCCGCTCACCATCATCGCCTTGATTGCCAATCGCGGTTGGGCTCATTTCAAGCATTGGCTCCAGACGCATCAGCGCTATGCGATCTACCCGAAAAAAGTAGCTGCCGCCGCCACTCACAAACTTCACGCCCTCGCCGCCAGCACCACACAAAGTGTACATGCCGCCCTGCACGGGAGTGCAGCAACGCATATGCCGGCCACGGCCGTCGCTACCGCCGGGGTTAAACTTTCCGGTTCGCAGTGGTTGCACACGTGGGCGCACATGGGGGGCATCAACAACCCTCTGCAGATTTCATGGCCCGGTGTTGTGCTCGGCTTGGGATTTGTGCTCTCGTTCTCCTACTGGTGTACCAACTTCCTCGTCGTGCAGCGTGCCTTGGCCGCAAAAGACCTCACCGCAGCCCAGGATACACCTCTTCTGGCGGCGTTTCCGAAAATGCTTTTCCCCTTCATCGTCATTCTGCCGGGCGTGCTCGCCATTCCGCTGATCCCCCATCTGCTGCCCAGCGGCCACGGCATCTCACCGACAAAAACATTTAACAATGTTATGCCGCTGATGATGGCGAGGTACTACCCGGCCGGTCTGCTGGGGCTGGGTCTTACCGCTTTGATGGCGTCATTCATGTCCGGTATGGCGGGGAATGTCACCGCATTTAATACGGTGGTCACCTACGATCTTTACGCCGCCTACATCCGCCCCAACGCACCGGATAAACATTACCTGAATTTCGGCCGCTTGATGACCGTCGTTGGGATTATCATCAGTGTCGCTTTTGCCTACGCGGTCGCCGGATCTCGCAGCATCATGGGTTACACGCAGAATATCTTCGGCGTGGTCAACGCACCGCTGATTTCAGTCTTCCTGCTGGGGATGTTCGCCAGCTTTACCACCCCCATGGGCGGCTTTGCCGGTATCATCATCGGTACTCTCACCTCGGCAACGCTTTTTGTCCTTCGTTTCCCCGGCCTGCCCATGGCACATACCTTCAATAACGGTACCTCCGGCGCATTCTGGTGTGCGGTGTGGTCGTTCTGCGCCGGTGCGGCGGCAACCATCATTGTCAGCCTCTTCACGAAGAACAAACCGCGTGAACAGCTTGTCGGTCTGGTTTACCAGCTCACACCCAAACCCGAGGCACACGATGTACCCGTGTGGCGAAGGCCTCTGTTCATAGGTATTGTCGCCCTGATCTGTACCCTCATCCTGAATCTGCTATTCTGGTAATGAGGCTGATGGATGGACAAGGGAGAACACTGTTTACGGAGTATGAAATATGATTGATCTGCGATTACCGATCGGCATCTTCTTCATCCTGGTGGGCATTATTATCACGATCTATGCTCTCGTGTCGCCCGCTTACATTCCGCACATCACCGAGCGCATCAACATTGACCTTTATTGGGGAATCGTACTGCTGATTTTCGGCGCGCCCATGACACTCTTTGGCTGGATCGCGGAGAAAAAGGCAAAGGCCTCCTCCGGTGACCGGCCTTCCGATGCATCCAACAAATAATCGGCCCCTGCATCCTCTGCCGACATTCACCCGTAGGGGGGCATATCACCCCGCAGTCATCGTGGATGTTGCCTCGGCGACCTCATTCTTTGGCCGCGTTTTCCACCGCCGGTGAATCCACAGATATTGACTCGGATCCTGCCGTACAAAGGCTTCAATCGCCGCCGTATAGCGCTCGGTGATATATCGCAATTCATCCGATTCTTCAGCCCAGTCCTGCGGGTAGATGATGTCGCTCACGCCGACATCAAATTCAAAGCGATCTCCGCGCCGCCGGGCATAGCCGATGATCACCGGAACCTGATATTCAATCGCCAGCAGGCCGATGCTTTTGTAAGTGCTGGCCAGGCGGCCAAAAAAAGGTACGAACATCCCCTTGGGGCCCGCATTTTGATCGGCAATCAGTCCCAGCACGCCTCCATTTTTCAGCACATCTTGTGCGGTGGTGGTCACGCCCCGCTTGGATAAAATCACCTGCCCCTTGCGCTGCCGAACGCCTAACAGCCACGCGTCAATGTGCGGATTATCAATCGGCCGCGCGACGCTGTAGGTTTTGAATCCCAGCGTCGCCATGGTGTAGCCGAGAATTTCCCAGTTGCCATAATGGCCGGTGAGCATGATGGCCCCGCGGTCCTCCATGGCCAGTTCAAGCACGCCGCGTACGCTCGGCTCCAGATGCACAAACCGATGCCAGCGCTGCAGATTGATCGTCCGTGTGGAAAACAGCACATCAATGACCAGTTCAAAAAAATGCTCAATCGACTGGCGGGCAATGATGCGAAGTTTCTCCGGCGGGGTATCAGGAAAAGAACGGGTGAGATTTTCCATCGCCCGGTCGCGATGCTTGCGGCTGATAAACCACCACCCCGATCCGGCGGCACGGGCGGTTCTTAAATTCGCGTTGACGGGAAACAAACCCAACAGCATGGAAACGCTTCGAGCCGATACCGCCACCAGATAGTCCAGAAAAGGATGTTTTTTCTTCATTCACCATCATCCGCCGCCGACACATTCCATATTATCCTGCACCCCTCGCAATGGCCACATCGTGGGGATTTTTATCCCGCCTCCGGCGCTTTGACATTCCCCCGTCAAATACCTAACATATACCTAACATAGGTAACGGGAGAATGTCACATGAATGACCCCATTCAATCGCTGATATCAGATTTGAATCTGCGCCGTGCGGAAGATATTCAGGTTGCTCAGTCCGCACCATCCGCCACCTCCACCCCCATATATTCGTCCGATCCCTTCGCTGAGCTTTCTATCGGGGGTGTGCACGAATTTTTCAGTGCGGGGCCGTCAATCGGTCATTGGTACCCGCCACTTACCCTTCTGGCATCCATGGCCTGCAGATTGGCGGCTCAAAAATATGTGCTCTGGGTCGGTCGCCGCTGTTGGCCGAATTGGTATTTTTTACAGGCAGCCGGAGGTATTGTTGATTCAGGCACGGCAGAAGGGATTTATTTTGATCCCCTTTCCGCCGAGCAGTGGCTTGATGGCATCGTGCAGGCTGCCCGATGTCGCTCGGTGTCCCTCATCGTGGCATCCACAACGGAAGATATTCCGCTTTCGGTCGGAAGGCGTCTTCAACTGGCGGCGGAAGCGGGGCAGACCCGCATCCTGTTGGCCCGGCCCATGAATCAATCTGCCGGTCGTTGCTGGGCTCTTACACGCTGGCATATCCGCCCCCGCCCGTCGGCTGTTCCTCAACCTCAATGGGATATTCATCTGGTTACCGCCAAAAAACGCTCGGCAAGGCCGGTGAATCAATGGACGGCATCATGGAATTACGAGGTGGTACATGGAGCGGGTTATATGCGTATATCTCCCGCATTGGGAAGTGGAACTCGCACGACGGCAGATCCGATCATCGCCGCGAAAGTCGGGTAAACGCCTCCCTGAACAGAGTCGACGTCGGTTCCCGCCGTTGATCATCGCGGCTGAGATCGATCAGCGCCGGTATGTGATGCGTTGCTGTCCGGCCGCAGCGGCTGCCGGTGTAGTGCCGGGCATGAACCTGGCTGAAGCGACGGCACTTTGTCCGCAGGCGGATATTCATCCCCGGCAGCCGGATGTGTATCAACAGGCGATCGAGAAGCTGGCCCGATGGGCCGGCCGATTTTCTCCGCGCGTCATGATTGATCCGACTCCGCACCATACGGATGACGCTTTTCCGACCGCTTCGCACGGATTATTCATTGACATATCCGGGACCGGGCATCTGCACGTCGGCTCCCGGCCTCCGGCAGATCGAATCCGCCGCGCACTGACCGAACTGGGATTTTCCACCCGTCTGGCGGAAGCTCACACCATCGGCGCCGCTTGGGCTCTGGCCCATTACGGCCCCTACGCTCCGACCTCTCCGGATCATGAATCGATAGCCGGGGCGCTGGGGCATCTGCCCGTGGCGGCGTTGAGATTATCGCCGGAGATATGCCGCAGTCTGGCCTCGGTTGGTATAATGGAAATTAAATATTTAATTAATATACCACGGCCGGCGGTGGCGGATCGTTTCGGTCCGGAAGTGCTGCGGCGTCTGGATCAGGCTCTCGGGCGGGTGTATGAGAATATCGAACCGTTCAGAGATCGTCCGACATTTTCAGCCACCCGGCAATTTGAAGCTTCAATAGTTCAACTGGAAATGATTTTGGCCGCGCTGGAAGCACTTATCCACGAACTCTCAGCACAGTTATCGCTTCAGTGGATGGGCGCCCGTGAACTGGAGGTGGTATTTCACCGGCCCTATCACCCGCCGAATATAAAAAAGATTTCATTGATGCGCCCCGTCTGCGAACCACGCCATTGGTGGGCGGTTATCCGTCCCTATGCGGAACGCATGCACCTCGGCGACGGCGTGCAGGCGATCACCCTCACGGCGGTACGAACCAGTCGCATCGGGCCTCAACAGACACCCATGATCCATACGGATTCCGCCCGTACTGATACCCATCAACTTCGCGAACTTCTGGATCGGCTTATCAATAAATGGGGCGGCCGATGCCTTCTCCGATCAGCGCCGACGGCATCGCATATTCCGGAATGTGCCGCGCGCCGGGAGCCGATAAAGGCTTCCGCGTTCGATCATGCCGGGATGCCTGCATGGAAATGGCCGCCGCTGGACCGCCCATCCATTCTGCTGGATCAGCCGGAGATCGCACAATGTGTCGCCCTGCAGCCGGAATCGCCGCCGTATCGCATTGAATGGCGCGGCGCCAATTATCCGGTCATCAGCCGGGTCGGGCCGGAACGCATCGTCACCCAACGCACACTTTCACACTGCCAGACCCGTGACTACTTCAAGCTGCAACTGCCGGACGGCCGCTGGCTGTGGGTCTACCACCGGCTGGAAGATGACCGCTGGTTTGTACATGGAATCTGGGGTTGACCATGCCGGAATCCCCTCTGCCGCGGTGCAAACCGCAGATCAGCCCCGTTTCCGTCCGCCCGGCCGCCGGTCCCTATGCGGAACTGCAGGTGGTTAGTAATTTTTCATTTCTTCGCGGTGCCAGTCATCCGGAGGAGATCATCAGTCGTGCCGTCGAAGTCGGCCTCCATGCCGTTGCACTGACCGACATCCAGACGCTCGCCGGCGTGGTCAGGGCCCACTGCGCTGCCCGCGAACTGGGCATACCCCTGATCGTTGGTACGCATCTTGAGCTTCAAACCTCTCTTGCCGCTTTCCCGCCGGACAGATCGCCGACGGTGGAAGCTCCTCCGGTTTCCGTTCTGGTATATCCTTTTTCCCTGCGGGGCTACGGGGATCTCTGTCAGTTGCTGACGTACGGCAAACGCCGTGCTCCCAAGGGAAAATGCTTTTTAACTCTCGATGATCTCATCGCACTGAGTTCCGATCTTCTCGCCGTTGTGGTTCCTCCGCCGATCCCCACGGAATCCTTCGTCGACATCTTGCATCGGCTCAAAGCGGTATTTGATGACGATCGCCTGTCATTGGCACTGAGCCGCTGCTACGATCCTCACGATGCGTATCGGGAGGGCATTATTCGGCGCTGGTCGGATCAACTGCATATCCCCACGGCGGCGGTCAATGATGTTCATTACCATCTGCCGTACCGTCAGGCCCTGCAGGATATTTTAACCTGCACGCGATTGGGCATGGAGCGGTCGCAGGCGGGATTTCATCTTTTTGCCAATGCCCAGCGCCACATCAAGGGGCCCGCAGAAATGCTGCGGCTTTTCGCGGACATACCCGAAGCGGTTTACCGTACGGTGGAAATAGCGGATCGTGCCCGGGCCTTTTCGCTGGATCAGATCAAATATCAATACCCATCCGAACTCTGCCCCGCCGGTAAAACCATGATGAGTCACCTGATCGATTTGACCCGCCGCGGAGCACAGCGGCGTTATCCACTCGGCGTACCGGAGGATGTCAATCGTCGGCTGGAACATGAATTTCAACTCATTGACGACCTGAATTACGCCCCCTATTTTCTGACCGTCGAGGATATCGTCCGCTTCGCCCGATCGCGCGGGATTCTGTGCCAGGGAAGAGGAGCCGCCGCCAATTCCACCGTCTGTTATTGCCTGGGAATCACGGCCGTGGACCCTGCCCGTATTGATCTGCTCGTGGAACGTTTTATCAGCCGCGAACGCAATGAACCGCCCGATATCGATATTGATTTTGAACATCAGCGGCGTCAGGAAGTGATCGATTATCTGTACCGCAAATATGGTGCCGACCGTGTTGCGCTCACGGCGGAAGTTATCACCTATCGTCGTCGCAGCGCCGTGCGCGATGTGGGCAAAGCACTGGGCCTTTCGCTCGACGCCGTAGACCGATTAGCCGATGCCGCCGACTGGTGGGAAAAGCGGGTGCTTGATCCCCGGCAACTGCGGGAGATCGGCCTGCATCCGGATGATCCCACCATGCAGGAACTTATCGCTCTGGCGAAGGAGATTCAGGGCTTTCCACGCCATCTTTCACAGCATGTGGGAGGATTTATTATTACCGCCGGGCCGCTGTGCCGCTGCGTCCCGATTGAAAACACCGCCATGCCGGATCGCACCATCATCGAATGGGACAAAGATGATATTGACGCCATGGGCATGCTGAAAGGGGACATCCTGGCGCTGTGCATGCTCACCGCCATCCGCAGAGGGATTGATCTGGTCAATCAGGGACGTG
>DAHWIP010000059.1:0-8800 GCA_027344975.1 Phycisphaerae bacterium | reverse complement strand
GGAGCGGTGACTTCCTTGGCAAAGCGCTGCACGACGCCGCGCATATCCGGCACGCCGTCGCGCCCGACATAATCGACACAAACATCAATGACATGGGATGATTCCTTCACCTGCTCGCGCCCCATCGCAACGAGCGTGTCCCAATCCTGCGCCAACAGCGCTTCCTTGAATTTTTTACTGCCGTTGGTGTTGGTGCGCTCCCCGATGATCAGAATGGAATTATCCTGCCGGGCATCAACGGAGGAGTAAAGCGATGAAACGCCGCAGTGCTCTGCATCGGGTTTACGGCCGAAGGCTTCACGCCTCAGGGGTTTAAGATCGCGAATGGCATCAGCCGTGGCTTTAATATGCGCGGGCGTGGTGCCGCAGCAGCCGCCGACGATATTGACGCCGAGATCGCGGATAAATTCGACGTGGGCTTTGGCCAGTTCGGCGGGCCCGAGCGGGAAATGCGTTCTCCCTTCATGCTGCACAGGAAGGCCGGCGTTGGGTTGAACGGAAATGTAGCGGGTGCAATCGCGGCTGAGTACCTCCACGTGCTGGCGCATCAGTTCCGGCCCGGTGGCGCAGTTCATGCCGATCACATCCACCGGCAGGGCTTCAAGCGTGGTGATGACCGCTGGCATTTCGGTGCCCAAAAGCATGGTACCGACGGTTTCCATCGTAACCTGCACCATGATCGGCACATGGATTTTCGCCTCGCGCATGGCGTCAACGGCAGCGATGACGGCGGTTTTTGCCTGGAGCAGATCAAAGCAGGTTTCGATGAGGATGACATCCACCCCCCCTTCCAGCAGGCCGAGAATCTGCTCGCGGTAGGAATCGTGCATGAGATCGAATGTGGTATTGCCCAGTGTGATCGACTTGGTACCCGGCCCGATGGAACCGGCGACAAACCGGGGATGCCCGGGAGAACGGGCATTCTCCGCAGCCCGCCGCGCGATCTGGGCCGCGGTGCGATTGATCTCGCGGCAGCGATCCTGCAGATCAAATTCCGCCAATACAATTTTACTTCCGCCGAACGTGTCGGTCTCGACGGTGTGGCTGCCGGCGGCAAAGTAGGATGCGTGGATGCGTTCAATCACATCGGGCCGACTGAGCACCAGCACCTCGGGGCAGTTTTCAAGATTCCAGAAATCAGTCAGTGGCAGATCCGCCTCGAATATCTGCGTTCCAAGGCCGCCATCAAAAAGCATGACGTTGTCGCGCAGGAAATCGAGAAAGCCGGGAGACCCAGACGGCGCGCGACCCGGTGACGCTTTCTCGGAAAGACTGATATCTGCGATCTGAGTTGAAGACGCGATCATCATCGCCGCCTATCCTCCCGACGCCTGTCGGTGCGCCGTTTCGCGGCCTGAGCTGGGCCGCGGGGTGTGGCTTTGGGTGCCGGTTTTACAGCTGATGCCGTATGGCGCAGGCGTTTACGCTCTTTTTCCATTTCTTTGCGTTCAAACCACTGCTGCGTGGCATCACGCTTAAGCTGCTGATATTCGCGGGAACTGGCGTGCCGCAGCCACGCGACCTCCGCGTCGGTCAACAGACGGTATTCGCCGGGAGAAAGCCCTTTGATGGTGAGTTTTTCGGCGATGGCAACGCGGCAGAGATCACGTACCCGGTACCCGGCCCGGGCCAGCACGCGGCGAATCTCACGGTTGCGTCCCTCTGCGAGCCGGACTTCGAGTGTGGTAAACTGCCGATCGCTGCTGATCAATTTAATTTTCAGCCCCTCGGTGCGCACGGCGTGCCCGCGCCCCGCCGGTCCCAGCCACGCCCCTTTGCGAATCTTTTCCAACGCACCCGGGCTCATTTTCCCGTCAACGGTGACGACGTAGAGTTTCTCCACACCGTAACTCGGATGCGTCAGGCGGTTGGCCAGTTCGCCGTCATTGGTCAGCAGCAGCAGGCCGCGGGAATCCATATCCAGCCGCCCCACTGGAAAGAGGCGCTGAGAAATTGGTTTGACGAGGTCAAAAACCGTTTTTCGGCCGGACTGATCCTGTCGCGTGACGAGGATGCCACGCGGCTTGTAGAGCAGAACATGCACCGGCTTTTCCGGTTGGATCGGTTCCAGGAGCGTGTCGCCCACGGTCACCTGATCGCGAGCCGGGTCGATCAGGACGGGTAATTCACTGCGAAGATCGCCGTTGACGCGAACCTGCCCGCTGCGGATCATCTCTTCGCAATGGCGGCGCGACGCCACCCCACAATCGGCCATGAATTTTTGTAAACGCACCTGCATCGGTTATTTCGCCTCGCTTCGGATGGACCGTGCCGGTAATCGAGCTGCAAGAACCGCACACGGGCTTACCACACGCATGTAGCATGGGCGATCACCCTGCGGTTGCGACGGCAGCAAAATTGTTTCGCCGGGCGCCAGCGCCGTCCCGCCATGTCCGGGCCAGTCCAGCACCGCCTGTCCAGAGAGCATGATCCAGACCTGCGATTGATTATCCAATATCTCCGAAGGGAGATGCACCGAACCTTCAGAAAAGTCGAGGCGCGACAGCGTGAAATAGTCGCAGTTGACCAGTTCTCGAATCATCACATCTTCAAGCTGCCGACTGCGCAATGCAGTCGATTGGACGACTTGGGGCCGGTCAAAATGAATGACGTCGAGCGCTTCCTGAACATGAAGTGTGCGCGGTTTTCCATCGGGGCCAAGCCGATTCCAATCAAAAATCCGGAAGGTGGTATCACTCGGCGTCTGCACTTCCGCCACCAATACGCCAGCGCCCAGTGCATGCACCATTCCTGACGGAAGAAAATGGCACTCCCCCACGCGGGCCGGAACGCTTTGCAGAATTTCAGCCGCCCGTCCGGATTCAATGGCTTTCTGAAATTGCGGGCGCGTAACGCCGGGAACCAGCCCTTTGTATACGCGGGATCCGGGCGCCGCATCCAATACGTACCATGCTTCGGTTTTAAGATGAGTGCCGGGGTGGGAGCGCGTATACTCGGCGGTGGGGTGCACCTGCACGGAAAGGTCTTCGCGTGCATCTAAAAATTTTATCAGCAGGGGATAATACTCTCCCGCCCGCCCCGGCAGGTACGCTTCCCCCTCCTGCTGCAGAATGTCACGCAATCGGCGTCCGGCCCATGGCCCGGCAGCGACTACACTGCTCAGTGCACCGGATGCGTCGGCACCGATAGAATCGGCTTTTACGGAACCGGGGGGCAAATCCGCCAGTTCCCACGATTCGCCCCATCGGGTGGACGGGGACTTGGCTGGAAGGGGTTTACCCAGCACTTTCTTCAACCGGTCGCCCCCCCAAATCCGGGGTTGGAGTATCGGTTCAAATTTCAACGGATAAGCCATGATCTATAACCTGCTTCCATAAGGCAGCCAGAAGTTTTCGCTTTCATACGCATCGGCCCGCCAATTGGCATTCTATACAGTGTATACGCATGCGTTCCAATTATCCCCATGCGCACCTGTAAACGCCGCGTGCCGCTGACGGCCAATCCGCGCGGGTTACAGCGGCGGCCCGGATACGTACGTCAGGGCGTTTCGGCGGTCCGCTTGCGTCCCGCCTGTCAACCGAATATCATTCTATCCGGATGGACGGATTGTTCAAATGGGACGGGAAAAATGCCGGGGCCTGACAAATCCAATTCGGTTGAGCAATGGGTGCGTGTCCTGCGCACACTGGCCGATCCGGTACGCATGCGCATCCTGCAGTTGATGGATTCTGCAGGGCGGCCGGCCCTGCGGGTGGGTGAACTCGCCGACGCCCTGAAAATGCCCCAGTCCACCATCTCGCGCCATCTCAAGACTCTGCTTGAAGCGGATTTGATCGAGGCCCGCCGCCAGGGAACCGCGATTCTTTACCGCCCTCACCTTAACCGTGACATCCCCGGCTTGAAGGAGTTGCGCAGCGTGTCACGGAAGGTTCTGCAGGACGATGATGAGTTGCAGGCGGATTTATCCCGCCTGAGCCGAATACTGGAGCAGCAGCAGGAAGACGCCTTTGCTCAAACCGCACCGGAATGGGATTCCATCCGCGAGCAGTGGTTTGGAGATACATTTCAGTATGAGGCGATGCTCGCGGCACTGGACCCGGGGTGGGCGATTGCCGATATCGGGGCGGGAACGGCATCCCTGTCGATCAATCTGGCCCCGCATGTAAGCCGCGTCTACGCCATCGAACCATCACCCGCCATGCTCAAGGCGGCGCGGCAGCGGCTGGCCGACGGCGGACGGGATAATGTGGAAATAATATCCGGTGCGGTGGAGGAGATTCCCCTGCCCGAGGCGAGTGTGCACATGGCGCTTGCGTGTCTGGTGCTGCATCATGTGGCGGATACGACACGGGCACTGACGGAGATGTATCGCATCCTTATCCCCGGCGGTTTCATGATCATCATTGATCTGCTGCCGCACCAGATTGATTATTTCCGCGAAAAAATGGGACACCGGTGGATGGGCTTCCAACCGCAGAAACTTCAGCGGCTGGCGATGGATACTGGATTTACGGCCACCCGCTGGCACACACTGCCCGCCCGTACCACACGTTTGAAGGATACCGGCATTCGGGTGCCGGATATTTTTGTCATGCGAGCCACGAAGCCGCACGTTGCGTCTGCGTAGGTTTGCAGGTTGATCGCCGACGTTTCGGCGGATTTTAAGTTGAAAGGAAGCTTTCTGATGTCAGTTGAACATGATGTGAAGGATATGAGTCTCGCCGCCGAGGGGCGCAAGCGTATCGAATGGGCAGATAAGGATATGCCCGTGCTGCGGGCAGTGCGGGAGCGATTTGAAAAGGAAAAACCGCTGGCCGGATACCGCATGGCGGCATGCCTGCATATCACCACGGAGACAGCCAATCTGGCCCGAGCCCTGCAGGCCGGCGGCGCTCAACTTGCGCTTTGCGCCAGCAATCCCCTTTCCACACAGGATGACAATGCGGCGTCGCTGGTGAAAGATTTCGGCATCTCGGTCTTCGCCATCAAAGGAGAAGATCGCGATACCTATTACCGCCATATGAACAAGGCGCTGGATATCAAGCCAAACGTCACCATGGATGACGGGGCCGATCTGGTCAGCCTGCTGCACGGCGAACGCAAGGATTTATCCACCAATATCGTCGCATCCATGGAGGAAACCACCACCGGTGTTATCCGGCTGCGGGCGATGGAAAAGCAGGGCATCCTGAAGTTTCCGGTCATTGCCGTAAATGATGCGCAGTGTAAACATATGTTTGATAATCGTTACGGCACGGGGCAATCCACACTCGACGGCATCATCCGGGCAACGGATCATCTCATCGCCGGGAAAAAAGTGGTGGTGTGCGGCTACGGCTGGTGCGGACGCGGTGTGGCAACACGTGCCCGCGGCATGGGCGCCAACACCATCGTGACCGAAGTTGATCCGATTCGGGCACTGGAAGCCACGATGGATGGTTTCTGGGTGATGAGCATGGAAGAAGCGGCGAAGATCGGCGATATTTTCATCACGGTCACGGGCAATACCAGTGTGATCCGCATCGAGCACTTCAAATTGATGAAAGACAACGCAGTCGTCTGCAATTCCGGCCATTTCAATGTGGAACTGGATCTGGAATCACTGGCCAAACATGCGTCGAGCGTGCGTAAGCAGGTGCGGGAATTTGTGGATGAATACACCCTTCCCAACGGTCATCGCATTCAGGTTGCCGGCGAGGGGCGGTTGATCAATCTCGCGGCGGCCCATGGGCATCCTGCATCGGTGATGGATATGAGTTTTGCCGTCCAGGCGCTGGCGACGGAATGGGCGATCAAGAACAAAACGGCGCTGAAGAAGCAGGTTCATGATGTGCCGGCGGAAGTGGATGCGTGGGTCGCACGACTGAAATTGCAGACGATGGGCATCGCGATCGACGAACTCACACCCCAGCAGCATAAATATCTCAACAGCCACGACATGGGCACCTGAACCCGTTGGCAGCATACTGAAATTGCATGGATGGGGGCCTCCAGCAGCGGCCCCCATCCGTCGCTGCCACTGACAGATGATGAGTAGAACGCTGCGCCGCCAATTTGGAAGTTAAATTGACCTCGCCACCGGTGGGCGGACCGGGCCGCCGGATAGGGTGAGCATTCACGTCAGTCACTCGCAAGCGGAGCAGGCGACAACACGGGACTCGCCTGAAAATTTTCAAGAAATGCCCCGAAGGAGGCGAAAGCAAGGAGCGCCGTGCAGAGGCTGATTAAGGCCGATGCGGTCGGACTCTCCAGCAGTTGAACTGCCCCCCACCAACCGTGAATAAGTTCAGCGTGTAGAAATACGCCCGTCGCCAAATTGGAACCAGGCAGGCCGGTAATTGCCGCCGCGGCAGCAAATCCAAACTGAATGATCATGATGACGGCCAGGGCGGCGGTGGCGCCTGCGAAGATGGTTTTCAGATAGGGCCGGATACGCAACGCCGTTTGCCGCAATGACCGGCTGATGATCGCGGCAAAGAGGACCAACGCGATCGAGTACATCGACATTAAAACAGTCAGCGCAATGGGCAGGGCATTTTGGATGCCAAAACGTGTTTTCGAGGCCAACGGATAAAGCCACGGTGCGATGCCCAGAAGGATCGCGCTACAGAACATGAGGACCGCACAAACTTGTGCCAATGTCAACCGGTAACCGCCGCCTGCCTGCCCTCCCAACTTACGCATTTCTCTTGCGGCGAAAAAGAGAAAGCCAACACCGAAAAGTCCCAAAATCGAAAATAATAATGACGATAAATCCATCTGATGAGGAGTCGCCCCGACCAGCAGCCGATCGATCTCGAATAACCAAGGCAAGAACCGAATTACAGCAATGACGGCAAACCCCAACGCAAGCAGCAATGTAGTTCGGCACGTTCGCGTGTAAGATCTCGCTTGAATATCGGATTTTGCCAATATGGCCGCCTCGGCGGCGGTTAGCCCGACGTCATCACGTTCTATTTCCAGAACGCGTCGCCGCATTCGTTGCAGATTCATGAGTGTGATGATCGTCACCACCACCCATCCGACCAGTGCGGGGAGAGCCACAAATTTAATCAAGGTGGCATCGCAGCAGATGCACATCGCAAGGCTGAGCCCCCAGCCGCAATCGGATGCTTCGGCGACGTCGTGCTTGTCAAAGTAAGCACGATAAGCCTTGGCCAAAGGCGGAAAGACAAAATAGTTCCATACGAAGGGGACCAGCGGAATCAGCAGCAGCCAGACCAGATTGGAATAGGCGGGGCGATCACCTTTAGGTAGGGCGTCGAGAGCCGCCTTTGTTCTGTAACAGATGATGGCGTAAATGACGGTACGAATGAGGAACCATGTGAATATTGCCGCGACGAGGGTTAACAGTGCGGCGTGGGGTATCGCCCAATGGAACCCAGAAATATTAAATCGCCACCCGTTTGAATTGGACGGCGTTGCAACCGGGAGCGAACCGTTATCCGGAGTGACGTAGGTCAAATGCATTTCCCAAGCTCCGATCGATGGGATATCAATTTTTGTGAATCGTACCGAGCGGCGCGCGGCGTGTCAATAAAATGACCCGGGGAACAACAACAGTTGCGGTGAACGTCAAGGCGAATAATCGGCTCGCCAACCCATAGTCCGACAGCCCCCTATAATGCAGGAGATATTGCACCGCTGGTTCCATTTGTTTTTATGGATGAGGTGGCGACGATGATTGAGTTGATTCGACAACTGGGGTTTTTCCTGGCTCAGCCGATGGTTGCAGTCGCGGCGATGGCCGCGGGCGCAGCACTGCTGATGGGCGGGTGCGCATCAACTCCGTCTGCGGTGACGGCGGATAAAACCACCCACAAACCGGTCGCCGCCGCACCATCGTGGGTCGCGGGTCCGTCGGCACCTTTGCCCGAAGGTTTCCCGCCGCCCGGTCCGACCGGTGAGGTGATCATCAAGCAATATCCCGCCTGCCGGATTGCGGTAACCAAAAGAACGGCCGACCGCAGTGGTAGCGGCGAATTATTCATGCCGCTGTTTCGGCATATTGAATCGAACCATATCGCGATGAGTTCGCCGGTCGTGATGACTTACAACAAAAATGTCAAAGGGAAGGAATCGATGGCATCGATGGCGTTTGTCTATGGAAAGCCGACCATCGGCAAAGATGGTACGGACGGGCGGGTTACGGTGGAAGACGAACCGCCGATGCTGGTGGCGAGTATCGGTGTGCGGGGGCAATATACGGCCGCGCGATTTGAGCGGGCGGAGAAAAAAGTGGTGCAATGGCTTGCCGCTCACGCCGGAGAATATCAGGCGGACGGGGAAGCGCGGTATCTGGCGTACAACAGCCCATTTGTGCTCCCCTGGTTCAAATATGGAGAAGTGCAGATTCCAGTCAGGCGTGTAACCGGTACAGCCGACGGGAGCACCCGGTGATGGGATTCCGGATTTCACAGATATTTTTCTGGCTTTCGCTCTCGATTTATTTCGGCGGGCTGGCGATCTTGGGTCCGCTCGCGGCGTATGAAATATTTACTATTATTCCCGAATCTCACGCCACCGTTCCGGGGATGAGCCCGGCACTCGACCAACCCAAACAGCTCGCGGGTGATGTTTTCGGACACATTCTCAAGGCTTTCAATCCGGTGGAGCTTACCTGTGCCGGTATCCTGCTGGCGGCAGTGTTGTTTCAGACGGTTTTTTACCTGCGGTGGAGGAATTTCTGGAATCTGATTCGGGTTATTCTGGTCTGCCTGATTGCCGCGGTAACACTCTTCGACCGGTTCTACACGTTTCCACGCGTATGGCAGGAGCACAAGCAGTGGGTGGAGAATGTCGACCGGCACCCTGCGCAGGCAGCGGCACACCGGAGGCG
>DAHWIP010000058.1:0-8811 GCA_027344975.1 Phycisphaerae bacterium | reverse complement strand
CTTGATGCGCGACTTGATGGACTGGCGAATTTTTCCCCACGGCACCCTTTCAAGCAGCAGCGGAACCGCCGCCTGCGCCACCGGCGCAACGTGCTGCCAGAAGCCGTCTCCCT
The DNA here is from genome assembly GCA_027344975.1 of Phycisphaerae bacterium. Classification (GTDB taxonomy): domain Bacteria; phylum Planctomycetota; class Phycisphaerae; order WQYP01; family WQYP01; genus JAJZGD01. The sequence continues at coordinate 8,698 of DAHWIP010000058.1, read as the reverse complement.
GTGATGTTGATTTTTTATCAGATACCGGCGGTTGAGGCGGTGCGGGAGTTTCCACAGGTGGCGCGTCCGCAACGGCATGGCGTCGGCGAACGGCCGAACCGGCCAGCCGGGAGAGAATGACCCATATTTTTTTCTGTGAGCCGGATGCCAATAATCCCGCCGACACCGCAGCCCCGATGGCGGCATACGGAAAGCGCCGCACGAAATTGGTGATGGAAAGCGTTTCCCTGGTGTCGTGAATCACCTTTTCCACACGGTTGTCGATGGCCGAGAGGCAGGCATCGCGGCGACGTTCAAGCGAGGCAATTTCATCATCGATCGACATGTGAATCTCCCGGCGGAGGTGTCGGCGCCTTGAATTTCCCGCGTGAGAGCAGAATGCCCGCACCTATCAGAAGGTGCACGACGGCAAAGATGACGCATATCTGCCACACCCGCAGGAAATCTTCCAATATCAGGAAGATCCCGATATACAGGAAAACAACACCCACCAGCAGAGCAACGACCGCCCCACCGATCACGCAGGCTTGAACCAGTGCGTCCCGCGCAATGCGGGCGCAGCGGAGTGTGACGAGCTGAACTTCGAGTTCAATTAATTCGATGAAATAGTGCAGCAACGGCTTGCCGGATCGCTGCTGCGTGCCCCGCGAGCTTTCACCATCCGCCGACGGAGAATCCTGGCTATGAACTGGCCCCTGGGTCGTCAAAGGATGTAAGCTCCCGTATGAAACGCAACAGCGAAACGCGCAAAATACCGTTATTCGCCGAAACCCTCAACACTCCGCCCGATTGCAGGCAAAAGTGCCGATGAGGTTTACCCCAAAATCAGCGGCTGCGTCCGAGCAGAATTCCCAGCGCCAGCCCGGCCCCTGCGGCAATGGCGATGGACTTGTACGGATTTTTCCGCACATACGTGAGCACCGCCGCCTGCGTGTGATCAAGCTGGTCGTGCAGAACTTCCTGCTTGCCGTGCACCCATTCACTGGCGCGTCCTTTGATGTCGCCGGCGTAGCTGGCCGCGACTTTGGTCGCCTCGGATGCCAGGTCTTTTACCGCCCCTTTGGCGGCGACGTACTTGCCCCGCAGATCAGGATCCATGACTTGGCTGTTCTGGGCGAGGACTGGAGTTGGAGCATGTTCCGACATGATAAAACCTCCTTAAAAAATTCGGCTCTCTCAGAGAGTCGTAACCAACATCTTCTATATCAATGTAGGCATAGGGGCATGCTGAAATCAAGGAAAAACTTCCATTTTCGGCCCAATGCAACTGGTCCGGCATGGATATCGGCAGCCAGGGCATCAGCGGTCGGACAGGGAAAAACCTCATTTTTTCTTTGCCGGTCGGCGGGAGGAACGTATCGAGGGTTGCGATCCACCCCGTATCGACCGCCACAAAGGTGGGTATGAGCCGGCATCCATACGGCTTGACAGTCGTTTTCTGCAACTCCATAATCGACCCGGTGAATATTGGTTGAAACGAAATACGGTCGGATGCCTCCGATACGCCTGACTTTCAGGGGCCACGATGCTCAACTCGCATAAATTCATATGGACTTTTCCGGTCGTTGTATTGGCCGTGACAACCTCAGCGATTGCGGCTGCCCCGAAACACGTTGTTATTCCGGTTTGGCCGCATTTGCAGGTGCCACCCGCGATGCGCATCTGCAAAAGCAGACATCATGGAAAGGTCTTAGTGGCGCCTGTGCGCTGGCCGACGCTGACGGAATACCTGGCTCCTGAAAATAAAGCCAATGGGTGCGCCGTCATCAGTTGTCCCGGCGGGGGCTACGGGATTCTGTGTGTGGATTGGGAAGGCACGCGGGTCGCAAGGTTTCTTAATAGTATCGGCGTTTCCTGCTTTGTCCTGCAGTATCGCCTGCCGGACGGGAAACTGCCTCCCGGTGGTGTACCGTGGCCTCTGCAGGATATTCGCCGAGCGATGCAGATTGTCAGAGCCAATGCCGCAAAATGGCATATCAATCCGCATGATATCGGGGTGGCGGGCTTTTCCGCCGGCGGATCGGTGGCGTCGCTGGCGGCCGTGCATTGGCTGCCGGGGAATCCCGATGCCAAAAATCCGCTTAATCGCTACAGCACACGGCCGGATTTTTTGATTTTGGGTTATCCGGTCATCTCCATGATGCCCAGTATTACCAATATTGTAACCCGTAATAATCTTCTGGGCACGAACCCGCCAAAAGATGTCGCGGAATATTTTTCCAGTGAATTGAATGTTACGCCGCTGACGCCGCCGGCGTTCATCTGCTACGCGCGTGATGACACCGTGGTTTCACATCAGAATGAAATTCGATTCTATAAAGCCCTGAGACGCAATGGTGTGCCGGCCGAATTGCGTGTTTACAGGATAGGCGAGCACGGTTTTGTATCCGGCCCGAAGCGCGGCGTCAACAAGTGGTCGCACGCCTGCAAGAAATGGCTGGAACAAATGCATTTTATCCCTCACAAGTAAGCAGGTTCCAGTGCGAATATCCGTACCGCCGCCCCGGCATCTGCGACCGAGTCCCGGCCACCATTTTTCCGGCAGGTCGGGGCGACCCTTTTTTCAACATGAACAATTGTCCTTAAAAGGCGAAATGAAAAAGGTTGCGATTCCTCACAGCTTTCGGACTCTCAAATTGATGCCGGTACCCCGGCGGCGATTGCATCAGCGACCTGTGCTTTCGCTTCATCATCAGCAAGACCAGCCCGAGAGGGTCGAACAGGCCCGGGGAGGCCGGTACCGGAAAACCAGAGCGGGAACACGGCTTGGATCAAAAACAGGATCAACCGGGTCTGAGGGTCAAATTTCACTCAACAGCCTTGATGACGACAAGCGTGGTATCGTCCACGCGGCTGTTGAGGCCGACAAACCGGCGGGTTTCCCATACGAGCTGGCGACATATCTGTTCGGCGGGCAGATCGGCGAAGCGCAGATAGGCTTCCCGCAGCCGCGCCCGGCCGAACGATTCGCCGTTGAAATTCATCGCATCGGTGAGCCCATCGGTGTAAATGAGAATGCAATCCCCTTTTTTAATATCGAGGATGTGCTTGCCATATTTTTCATTCGGATCGACACCCAGCACCATGCCGCCGGGGCCCAGTTCACGAATGGTTCCATCGCGAAGCAGCAGCGCCGGATCGTGACCGGCGACGGCATAGGTCAACCGCCGTGATGTTAATTCCAACGTCCCGTACCAGAGGGTGACAAATTCGCCGCTCTGCGTATCGGCCACAATGGCTTTATTAACGCGACTGATCACTTCGTCGAGATCGTAAATGTCGCTGGCGTAAGCACGGATGGAAGCGCGGGCCGAGGCCATGAGGATGGACGCCGGCAGCCCCTTGCCGACGATATCGGCCACCGCGATCCCCAGCGACTGGGGGCCGAATTCGATGAAATCATAGAAATCACCTCCGAGTTCAAAGCAGGGCACGTACAGCGCCGCAATATCAAACCCTTTGATGGACGGTGCACGGCCGGGAATCATGCGCCGCTGCACTTCGGCGGCAATCTGCACCTGCCGCTGCAGTCTGACTTTTTCGATCGCCTCTTCCTGGAGACGGGCGTTTTCAATGGCGGCGGCGGCCTGATTGGCGATGGACTGAAGCAGACGTATTTCAAATGAGGTGAATGTCTTGGGGGTGTCGGTGTAAACCCGGATCACACCGATGGGGTGCCCCTGGTACGACAGGGAGGTGCACAGGACGGAGGCAATTCCCTCCCGACGGGCATCTTCGCGATAGGCGATTCTCGGATCGGTCGTCATATCGACAATCTGAACGACCTTACCGGCAAGGGCCTCGCGATCGACGCCGCTCTTGTCAACCAGGATCGGCCCCTTCCTGAGATACGCATCCGAGAGGTTATAGACACTCTTAATCACCAGCTCATCGCGCTGATCATCGAGCAGTCGAAGCGAGCAGGCCTTGGCCCCCATGGCCTGTGCGACACTCTGCGTCACACGATCCAGCGTCTGCGCCAGACCGCGTGCTTCGGCGGTGATGGTGGAAATGTGGAAGAGTGTTGATAATTCAACAATTCTCCGCCGAAGCTGCATCTCCTGTTCGCAGAGCCGGGAGATGGCGCTGGCCAGCAACTGCAGAAACTGAATACCGGCCGAGCGCTGCACGGCCGATTCCGACGCGCAGAGTTCAAGCAGTTCCCGCGCCTGCGCCGGCTTGATGTTGAACCGGGTCGAGAGTTCATCCGCCCGCGCCGCATCAATCCGGTGATGATGCGGCTCCATACTGATACTGCCGAGGCGGATACCCGCGACCATAATCGGCGCGGAAAACGGCTGGTTGAGAGAATCCGGCCCCCCATCGCGCTGGGCGGCCGCAATGGCGGCCGAGCGTGCCTGAAATCGATCACTGACGGTCGGCTGCGTGAGGGGCTGACCGCGGGCATCGCGGATGCAGGCGGATACCTGGGCCACGCTCGCCAGAGAGTCCTGAATATCCTGGAGCGTATCAACGTCCAGAAAATCCGTCAGCGACGCCTCTTTCAGTGAAACCAGATCCGCAATTTCATTGTCCGCGGGTCGGCCGACCCGTGGCGCAGGCATCGCCGCGCTGCCGTCGGCGGAGATTGTCGACTCGGTGCTGGTCAATTCCGGTATCCTTTGCGCCGCCTCAATGCCTGCCATGACCCGTCAGCCATGCTTTATCCAGTATCGACGGCCAGAGGCTGCCGGTTCCCCATGAACTCCACAGGGAAAGAAGTGATCGGAGCTTGTTTTCATGCCCGGTCTGGTAATAGGTATAGGCCAGCAGAAAAGCCGCTGCGTTGCTCTGATCGGGCAGCATGCGTTTAAGTTGACGCTGTGCATCCCGGACGGCATGGCGCGGCAGCATTTTCCTGAAGTTGTACCTCAGCGACGTGAGTTCCGGATGATGCACAAAAGCCGTCTTGAAATCGGCGTAGGCGCTGGCATACATTCCGCCCATGAGTTCCGTATTGGCGCGTGCAAGGCGGGCGAGCTCATTGCCCGGGTTAACGATCAGGGCGGAATTAAAGCGGTACAGCGCTGCGATATAACGCCCCTGCTTCAGATCGATCTGCCCACGCTTCATGTATCGGTTAAACGCGTTGGGTGTCGGCCCGGCAAGATTGGAAAGCGGCGATATCTTCCGGCCCGCCTTGAGCTTCCGGGTCACCTTCGGCGAGAGCCAGTTCCTTGCCGCCGCGGGAGAGTTCACGGCGGGATAGCCTGCCGCTCCGGCTCCCGGCGTGTTGGCCGTATTCGGCATTTGTCCGACCGTGCGTTTGGCCGTGATGGGCGCGATCGGAAGCCCCGTAATAGGATCAATCATGAGTTGCCGGGCCTGTTTGGAATTTTCCGGCGCCAGCGTGGTATTGGTAATCGCGGGCCTGCCTCCGATACCCGGAGCGACGATCGTGGACCTGCGCCCGCTGCTGAGTTCCGTCAGGAGCCGCTGATAATAATCGCCGGACGGCACGTGCTTGCGTGGAGCGTAGCCGACCAGCCCCTGATGCCGTTGGTTCAGTGCGTTATTCTTCGGCCTGCTGGACGCGAGTCCCATGTCGCGGGTGGAGGTGACCATGCCATGGACCTTCAAGGTTGAATACGATTTTCGCTCACCGTTACGAGCCGATTTATTCATCTGCCCGGGCATCAGCGCTGCGTTCATCGGGCGTAGCCCGAAGAGCGGATTAATTTCACCGGAACTTCCAGTCGCCATTCCCGCATACGCCTGCGGGTTGGTGGGGAGGCTGACATTGGAATTAAAAAATGATAATCCCTGTCCGTTGGCGCTGATGGGAGAATTCACCTGCGTTGCACCGATGCCGGTCAGGGACGTGCTGACCCCAAGGCCCGCACCAATCTGGGCGGCGTAACCTTGATTGGGATTGACAGCCGCATTAACCGCATTGTTCACCGCAAGGCTTGATATCCCCTGGCTGACCGCATTGACACTGCTGAGCCGCGCCTGAGACGGTGAAAAATTCGACGAGCGGAACGACGACGCCCCGACGACGGGAATCTGTGCATACGTGGTGCCGCCACCGGGAAGGGGCACCGGTACCACCCTGGAAAACTGCGGCATCCCGGCGGGGTTATAGGCAGCGCCGGAATTCTGCAGGCCGTAGATATTCGGATTGCTCGGCACATAGCCCTGAATGGGATTATTACTCCCGCCGCTGCCGACGAGATTGTTGGCGTCCTGAGCGGTTCCATTTTGCACATAGACCTGTGCATAGAGAGGCCCGGCCGCCAGAGCAGCCATCGCCGCGAGCAGGAGAATGGGGGAATCTTGAATGCGACGTTTCATTGAACACCTCCGTGGTTTTCCATTTCACTTCACCCCCACTCCTGACAGTATAACGCCCAAATGGATAAGTCCCACGTCAAAGGGGGAAATTCCCCAGCTTGCCTGATTCTAATCGAATATTCGCAAAATCAAATTATTCGATCCGTCTGTTAGACTCTTCGTCATGTTACCGATAATTAAAGGAGGGTACTTTTTACATCATCGGGCTTGACTCCCCTACTTTTTTTTGATACCGTAATTGAGGTTGGAACAGTTTCACTAACTGTTTATTATAGAAGTGAGGCAAAGATCATGGCTTCTATTCGATATCTCGCCAAGGAGTTGAAACTTTCACCCGCGACCGTCTCGCGGGCGCTGAACAATAATCCTCTCGTAGCCGCAGAAGTTCGCCAGCGCGTTCTCAACGCCGCGAACAAACTACAGTATGTTCCCACCATAGGGCGACGTGAAACCATGAACATCGCATTTGCCTACGCAGGCGACCGCAGCATCGGGTCGCCGTTTGATGCCGCCCTGATGGAGGGACTCACCGATCGCATGGAAGCCGGGGGCTTTGATCTCCTGATTCTGGATGTGAAGCGTGCCGTGCATCCCCGGGAAACCTTTTCGCATATGTTCCGCCGCAAGGGCATTCGTGGGGCGGTATTGCGCACCACGACCGCGGCCAAGGACCTCTGTATTCAGATCGCTGAAGAGGGATTTCCATGCGTGGTCGTCGGAGAATCCTTTGACCGCGACGGCATCAGCTTTGTGCGGAGCGACTCCCTGAGCAGCAGCCGCGATGCGGTCAATCATCTCATCGATCTCAAGCATGAAAAAATAGCCATGGTCGTCAATCAGGTGGACGACTCCGACCATCTCGATCGCATCGCCGGATATCGGGAAGCGATGAGCACCCGCGGTTTGAAGGTGGATGATCGTCTGATATTCCGGATACCGGCGAAGCGCGAAGGGGGTATCCAGTTAATACGCCGTCTTGCCGCCATGTCGGACCGCCCCACCGCGCTGTTTTTTGCCGATCCGCTGCCCGCCATCGGCGCCATGATGGAGGCGCAGAAGATCGGATGGAATATTCCCCGGGATCTCTCCATCATCGGGTTTGATGATGCGGAACTGCGATTTATGGTTAATCCGACGATGACCGCGATCTGCCAGGACGCCCGTGAACTGGGGAGGATGGCATTTGAGTCTCTGACTCTCCTGTTTTCCCAGAAGGGCCGGGAGTTGCAGAACAGCGCCGTACGCCGCACGCTGCCGACACAGCTTGAATGTCACGGTTCCACCGGCCCGGTCTGCTCCTGAACGACGGGGCAACCATGCGCCCCAGCGCGGAAAGACTTCCGGCCGAACCGGATGCCCCGCGGTCAAAGCGGGGAACAGCGGCCCTGCTGCGGCGCAGGCCATCACGGTGGAAGTGGCAGCGGTTCAGCCGCAGGCGCAGCGGTTGAATCGGTCTTCGTCGAAAAGCCTCCATCAAAAACGGTCGAACGGGTGAAGATGCACACCAGCCTTGTTAAATTCGCCTTATCCGCTAATCTGCGGCTGCGGACCGTCACCACGGCGGAGAAAACTTCCGATGGAGGATTTTCCATCTGATGAAACGCATCGTCATGAAGCGATACATTTCACCGATATGCGGCACCCTTTGCGGTGGCGTGCTGATGTTGGTGTCTCTCGCCGGTTGTGCCTCGGCTGCGCAACACCGGACCGCCGATGCGGGAATGTACAGTCCCCTGGGCCTTTCGCAGCGGCAGATCCATGCCACCGTCGATCATCTTCTGGCCCAGATGACGCTCCCTGATAAAGTCCGCATGATGGCGTTTGAAGATGTGCTGGATGTTCCCGGCGTCATACGGCTGGGAATCCCGACGCTGGTGATGTCGGATGCGTCCGTGGGCGTGCGGCGATTCGGTGCCTCCACGGCCTATCCGTCCACCGAAGCGCTGGCAGCGAGCTGGAACCGGAAACTCGCCTATCGCGTGGGCCGCTCGCTGGGAAGCGATTGCCGGGCCCGTGGCATCCATCTGATCTTCGGCCCGGGCATGAATGTCATGCGTGTGCCGCAGGACGGACGAAATTTTGAATACATGGGTGAAGACCCGTATTTGACCGCCCAGATGGCCGTGCCATGGATCAGGGGCGTACAATCGCAACAGGTGGCGGCGTGCGCCAAGCATTTTGCCGGAAACGAGCAGGAGACCGATCGGGCCGATCTTAACTGCATCATCGGACGGCGGGCCCTGGAGGAGATCTATCTTCCCCCGTTCCGGGCGGCGGTGCGCCGGGGACACGTCTGGAGCCTGATGGCGGCCTACAACAAGGTCAACGGGGAGTACTGCACAGCCAATACATTTTTACTCACCGACATGCTGCGCCGGCACTGGGGATTCAAAGGCGTGCTGAT
>DAHWIP010000057.1:0-8827 GCA_027344975.1 Phycisphaerae bacterium | reverse complement strand
AGTGAATGCTCCAGAGAATAATCTGCCAATCACCCGGCGCAATCTTGATGGTCGTAGGCTCACCCGGGGTGAGGCGGAGATTGACAGGCTCCTGCGCGTTGAGCAGAGGAATGATCTGATTTTTGAAAAAGTGACGTTCACGCGCCAGCGAGCGGCTCGTATCGGTGCTGACCTGGCTGGTGATCATCAGTTGCAACACTTCCCACCAAGGTTCTTCATGCGAATTGCCTTCGGCAATCAACTGGTTTCCCATGCTCCGCCACTGGCCAGCCTGTTCCGCCGTGGGTGTTCCGACGGTCTTGGAAGAAGCATCGGACCACGGGGGTTGGCTGTTGGAGATGGCGCGGCTGATGACCCCGAGGCGTTTGTAGGCCGCCTGCACAAGCCCTGCAATTTTCAACATGCGGATTTGAGCGGGCACCGCCACGCCCACCAATGTTCCCACCTTGGCGTCAGCAGCGACGGTAATGGTAAGCTTGGAATTTTCATAGGCCAGTTTGGGATAATCATGCATGGGAAGCGCGGCAAGCGTTTTGGTGATACCGGCACCGGCAATCATACCGCGTGCGGTGCCTTTGAGTTCAATAAAATAGGGCTTTTGCGATGGATGAAGGGCGAATATCCAGTTCTGGATAACCACTCGGTGACCATTGACATGCCGATAGTCGTCAACCATGGCCGAATTAAAGGTGAGCTTTTGAAATACCGCGCCATCTCTGAGAAAACCGACGGGGTAATACTGATGCCCATTGGTTGTCACCAGTCGGACCTCGGACGGCGTAAGACGGAAATAACCGGAATCGGAAGAAACAGCCGGTTGCGTGGATCCGTGATGGACTTCCGTTCGGATGACCACAATTTTCTTTCCCGGCATGGGAGGAATGTGGAACAGCGATCCTTTATCAGCCGGAATGGTTCCAGCTGCCATGACTTTCAACAGCGAAGGGGCCAGAGTTTTATGCCCGGCGAACTGGACGGTGTAGCGCAGGCCGTAAAGCTCCCGCAGCAGATGCGGATGGACGATGGCAAATGCCGGAGAGCCGCCGACCGAATTACCGCTGGTAATGTCCCAGATGGATTCGACAAATCCATCCGGGTCAAACCAGATGGCGGATGAACTTCGAGCCATGCCATTGGGGTAGCGGTCGTACCCGGCGATGGTGGATGTGAGTGGCAGCATCTGGATGCCTATCAGTACGGTGCCGATGACAACCATCCCGACGAAAAATCCGATGACTCCGGAAACAATTTTGGCGGGCAGAGGGGGAAGTTCGATGTCGTCCCGGACAAGAAAGTCGAAAATGGTGCGAGTGACGGTAAGCAGCACGAAAAAGATCAGAAGGAAGGCGACACCGCGTGCCATATCCGGCCATTTGGCGAAGATGTTCGCCGCGCGTTCGTAGTAACCCATGGCGGCCATGGAGGCGACCAGAGAGCAGAAAAGAAGGATCAATGCCGAAAACGGGCCTTCATTGACCATCAGGAAGACGATCAGCGCCAGAAATAATAATACTACAATGTCTATGATCATGAATTATCGCTCGCTATTCCGATCGACTCTCGCCGGGAGAGGCATATCCCACACCCGTGGTGCTGCTGCCGCTGGCGGAGGTAATTTTTTCCTCGCGCGTTTTCCTGGCACGCTCGGCGCTGAGTGCCCGGGTCACCTCCTGGATGGAGGTAATGCCCAACGCAAACTTGCGTATGCCCTGTTCCACCAGCATCATCATGCCGTTTTTGCGGGCAGCATTGCGTATTTCCTCAACCGGCCGACCATGGGCGATCATATCCCGAATTTCCGGCGTCACCACCAGCACTTCAAACAAGCCTGTCACTCCACGATATCCGAGGCTGGCGCAGTCCGGGCATTTGACCGGATTACCCTTGGGATCACGTGCCGGTTGGGTGTTGGCCTTGAAAACCTGCATCTGACGGCCCACGGGAAGATTTAATTTAGCCAGTGTCTCGGCGTCGGGCTGATAGGGGATCTTGCAGGTCGGACAGAGGAGACGGATGAGACGCTGGCACACCACCGCGCGCAGCGGACGGGCGGCGAGTTCCTTGTCCGGGAGGAGTTTTCGCCACAAATCGATGATGGTCGGGGCATCGGAACCGGCGCGCAGGCCCAGATAAACCCGATGATCATTGGAGGCATAGCGACAGATGACTTCTGCGGTCGCGGCATCGGGACACTGCCCCACCAGGAGAATGTCGGGATCCTTCAGGCAGATGCTTTGAAGCAACTTGCTGTGACTGACATTCATGGCCTGCGGATCGAATGTGTTGACGGTGATGGATTCAAATTCCGCCCGTGGATTGGCCTCAAGCGTCTGAATGCTGCGGGTGTAGGCATCGTGCGCCCCAATCAGGGAATAGAGCGTGGTGGTACGCCCCATATGAGGCGGCGATGCCACAATGACCAAGCCTGAATTATCGCCGACAATAGTCCGCATCGCGGCAAGTTGCTCGGACGAGAGGCCGATGTTATCCAGCGGCATCTTGTAACTTTCGGAACTGCTCATGACGAGAGTAAGGCGCTCGCCGGCGGTGGTTCCGCTGGTACGAATGACCAGAGGCGTCCGATTGTGCGCTGCATCCATCACGGTGAGGGATGATTTCTGGGGGCGTCGGCGTTCGTCCAATGAAAGTCCGGATATCAATTTGACGGATTGGATGATCGGTTCTGCGGCGCTGCGCTGCATGCCGGATTGCGGATATCCAACCCCATCGGTGGTGTAGATTACGTCGTAGGCCTGCTCGGAGGGGATCAGATCAATACGCTGGGCGCGGGCCTCCAGCGCGCTGAATATCAGGTTGTCCAGCAACACCACGCCGTTGTAAGCGGGATCATCCACTTTGGGAAGCGGGGCTGCGCGCCCGGCGGCATTGAGGTAAGAGAGGGCCAACTGCCCGGCCGATTTCTTGGCCTGCCGCTGTTCAACGGTGGAGCCGAGTTTGCCGGTGAGCATATCGAGGGGATTGGGGGGCGGGCCGAGTTGTGCGACACGTATCTTGATGTAGTAGCCGAAGATGCCGCCGATCACGATCAGATTGGTAATCAAGGCTCCGGCAAAGTTGGGGATGATGATCCAGAGCAGGAGGTTGAGGCCAAAGGACCCGAGAAGTACAGATCGCCAGATGGTTGGGTCCTGATCATTGAGCTGATTGAGATCGGTGCTGATCCATGTGGCAAATTTTGCCCAACCAAGGATGATCAGAAAGAAAACAATCAGGAAAATCGGATTGACATAAACAAAGCCGTGCATCACCACCGCCACGTAAATAAGCCGGAAAGAAATTAACTCGGGATCAACCCGACCACCGACTTGGGTAAAGGTACCATAGATTCAAAATCTTGCCAGCAACACCGCCGCCAAAGTCGTGCCGGCGCGATGCCGCCTGTCGCGTCGGCCTCCAGGCATCGGCCGCACCGGAGGTCAGGTTGACGTCTTGATCCCCTTCATCCGCATGCGGAGTTCGTCCGGATTGGGCGATGCCAGATACGCCTCCTTGGAGGCAATAAATTCGCTCTGCACCAGTTCCGCGAGCATGTCGTTGAAGTCAATCATACCGGCATGGCGCTCGCCACGGATCACCTGGCCGAGTTCATTTTCGCGCCCTTCAAGTATGTATTTACGCACCGACGGCGAGGTGAGCATCACTTCCACTACGGGTACGCGATCCAGGCCCGATTTGATCGACGGGACCAGTTTCTGGAAAATAATCGCCTTCATATTCGTGGCAATGGCCTGACGGATATTGGTGTGCATGTCCGGCGGGAAAAGTTCCAGCAGACGGGTGATGGCGCCGGGAGCGGAACTGGCGTGAATGGTGGAAAATACCATGTGGCCGGTTTCAGCGGCCTGCACCGCCGCCTGAAAGGTGTTTTTATCGCGCATCTCACCGATAAGAATCACATCCGGGTCTTCTCGCATGAGATAGCGGATGGCATCGCTGAAACTCTCCACATCCAGCCCCACCTCACGCTGGTTGATGTACGCCTTTTTATCGACATACAGATATTCAATCGGATCTTCGATCGTCACGATATGGCAAGAGCGGCGTTGATTGACCTGCTCCAGCATCGCCGCAATGGTGGTGCTCTTGCCGCTGCCGGTAATGCCCGCGAGCATGACCAATCCCTGCTCATGTTCGGCGATTTTTTCAAAAATGGGGGGAAGGTTAAGCTGGCTGAAATTCGGAATTTTCGGGTTGATGCGGCGTGCCGCCAGACTCACCATTCCCCGCTGACGGAAGATGTTGACCCGAAAACGGTCGACGGGCGTGATGGCGTAAGCGATATCCAGAGACCCGCGGTGACTGAAATCATGCCACTGTTCCTCGGTGAGCATTTCCTTCACCATGGACTCGATTTCCGCATTTTTCATCGCCGGGGAATTCGTCTGCATCAATCGCCCCCCCTTGCGGATGCGCGGGATGGCGTCCGCCTTGATGTGCAGGTCGCTCCCTTCCACCTTGGTAACCGCCTCAAAGAAACGGTTGATTCGTGGAACGGCACTTTTGACGCTTACATCCCCCCCGCTGACTTCCAGTTGCTTCGATTCTTCGATCGTTTGATCCGGCATGTTGCGCTCCGTCGTGAAAGAGACCTAAAGAATAATATCTTGAAACCCGCTGAGCCCCAATGACTCGAGCACGTAAAAAGGTTCGGCGAACGACCGCTTGATGGTCGAGCCGAAATAACTGTTCACGCTGCGGATCTGATCCAATATCCGCCATTGCTCCGCCTCGCCCCGGCCGGTCTCGAACTGAGACTTATAGCATTTTATGGCTGAAACTTTTATATCCATCTGTGCGGAAATGTCCACCGAAAAACTCGCCGGAAAGTTAAACCGCAGATGGCTGCAGAAATAATAAATCACGCGGGGCGGATGATACGGCTCTCCCGGGATGGTGCTTTTGGTAAGTTTAGCGTCAAAGCGGGCATCTTCGGCAATCTGCGTCACCTGACGATGGTCGGGATGGGCATCCTGCGGGTAGGGAATAAAGAGGATATCAGGTCGCAACCTCCGGTACTGAGCCGCCAGCTTGTGGCGGGCTGCAAGGCCGTAGATCACCTCCCGGTTAACCAGTCCGAGGGGAACCCGGCTGACGCCGAGGATTTGAGCCGCTGCCGCGGCCTCGCTGCTGCGCACTTCCGGAGAACCGAAAGGTGTCGGCTCGCCGGTGGTCATGTCGATCAAGGTCACGCAGTGCCCCTGGGAGACCAAAAGGGCGATGGTTCCGCCCATGGCTATTTCCTGATCATCCGGATGCGGCCCGACCACAACAATGTTCATGATTTGCAGCCCGTTTGGAATTCCTTATTCAACGACATTGCCCGCACACACCCGCGGAGCGATGGGCCGCCCCACCGATCAGCGGCGATCCACCGAAACCCACTTCTGATTGCGCTCGCCGATGTAATTGGCCCGTGGCCGAATCAGCTTGTTGCGGCTGTATTGCTCCAAGATGTGGGCGATCCAACCGCTGGAGCGACTTATGGCAAAGATGGGAGTGAAGAGATCGGAGGGGATATGCAGATAGTGGTAGACCGAAGCGCTGTAGAAATCCACATTCGGCTTGAGGTTTTTCGCTTTGACGACCATGTCTTCGATGCTGGTCGACATACGGTACCATTGCTCCTGGCCGGTGAGCTTGCCAAGCTGGCGCGACATCTCCTTGAGATGGCGGGCGCGGGGATCGCCGTTTTTGTAGACCGCGTGTCCGAACCCCATGATTTTCTCATGATTATCGAGTTTGCGGCGGATGTATGGCTCCACCTGTTTTTCGCCGCCGATTTCGTTGAGCATCCGCATCACCTGCTCATTGGCGCCCCCGTGCAGCGGACCCTTGAGAGCACAAATGGCTGCCGTGACGGCTGAGTGCATATCGGTAAGAGTGCCGGCGGCCACGCGGGCCGCGAAGGTGCTGGCGTTGAGCTCATGATCGGCATGAAGAATATACGCCTTATCCAGAGCGCGAGCGGCAAGCGGCTCGGGCTGCAGGCCCGTGAGCATGTAGAGGAAATTGCCCGCAAGGGTCAGATCGCGGCGAGGTGCCAGCGGGGCACGATCATTGCGTATCCGGTCCCACGCCGCCACGACGCTGGCCATCTGGCCGAGAATTCGAACCGCCTTGCGACCATTGGCCGCGGGCGACATATCTTCCGATTCCGCATCAAACATGGCCATGGCACTGGCAGCCGTCCGAATCGCCTCCATCGGTGTGGTGCGACGCGGAAATGCCTTCATCATGGCAAGCAGGCCTTCCGGCAACTGCGCCTGTTCGGCAATGGAGAGCCGGAGTGATTCAAGTTCATCGCGTTTGGGAAGTCGGGCGTTCCAGAGGAGGTAAACCACTTCCTCAAAGTTGGAATTTTCCGCCAGGTCGTCAATATTGTACCCGCGATAGCAGAGAACCCCGTTCTCTATGGAGCAGATATCTGAATTCAGGGCGACCACATCCCGAAGCCCGTCGATTGCCTGATTTACCGCTGTCTGATTCATTTTCATTCTCCTGCCGAATCCGAACGATGAGATAATACACACCAGACTGCGATTCGTATAGTTTCGCGGCAAATTTTTTGAAAATTTTTCAGCCATCGGCGAATGCGCGGTTTATCCGCCTGATCTGCCCGCCGCCTGAATACCCGAAAAATAGCGGACTCAAGCCCGCGGGTGCTGCGTCCAGATTCCGCATCCGATTTGCGTGCCGGCCAGTTTTGAATTGGCAGATCGGCCTTGTACGGATACACTCAGGAATTCTGAGAGGTGAATGATGCCAGAGTTTGTGACCATTCCCGCCCTTCTGAATCTGCACCATACGGATCGTGCGCTGCGTGAGGCGCGCGAAGGGCTTGAAAATGTAACCCGCGACCAGCGATCGGCCGAGGCCAGCCTTGCCAAGCTCGATGCCGAGTTGGCGCAGATGGAACATGACCTGCGGGAAGTGCAGGCCAAAATTGCCGCCGAGGAATTGGAAACCAGCGTCAAGGTGGAGCACATTGAAAAGATGCGCACTGCCCTGAACGAAACCAAGACCAATAAAGAGTATTCCGCCATCTTGGTTCAGATTTCCGCCGAAAAGGCGTTGGTGGCCGAGATGGAAACCAAAACCGAGGGTCTGATGACCAAAGCGCAGGGGATTGAGGAGGCCATAACTGCCCTTAAAACCAAGCGTACCTCAGCGACTGAAACGCTGCAAAAGTTGCGGGACTCCAGCGCCGAGAAGGTGAGCCAGTTCAATCAACGCATTGCCGAACTGCAGAATATGCGGGTGGAGGCGGCGGAAAAAGTCCCGATCGAGGCACTCAAACAGTATGAGCGCATCGCCCAGCGCCTTCCCGGCGAGGCCATGGCCCCGGTAGAATATGAGGAGGGGGATCTGGAAAGTATCGCCTGCGGCGGATGTTTCATGGGGCTGAACCGGGAAGATATCAATTTGATTCGCGGACGCGATGAAATCCGCCGCTGCCGCTCCTGCGGCCGGATTTTATATTTTGCCCAGGTGACCGGCAGCGGCGAAAAGAGCACCGCGAAGTGATCCGAGACGAGCGCGCGGTGGCGCGGTGATCATCCACACGGCCGGGTGACTGGGGCCCGGCACTAATATTAATCCTTGGCCTGCAGGCGAGAGCCATTTCCATGCAAACGGATATTCCAAACGGAAATTTTGAAGAGTTGCACATGCAGTTCGACGGGGGGTCGCGCGGGAACCCCGGCTTGGCCGGTATCGGTGTGACGATCTGCACGCCGGACGGACGGATGGTTTATGAATTAGGTGATGTGCTGGATCACGCCACAAATAATGTTGCGGAATACACCGCCTTCCTTCGCGGGGTGCAGGCGGCACGGAGGTTTGGGGTTAAGAAGCTGCGGATTCGTGCCGACAGTGAACTGGTGGTGCGGCAGGTTAATGGTCAGTACCGTGTGAGAAGCCCGGACCTCAAGCCGCTCTATGCCGAGGTGATGCGGGAATTATCGTTCATATCGGATTGGTCGATCGCGCATGTGTATCGGGAATCGAATTCGCGTGCGGATGAGCTTGCGAACCTGGCGATGGACAGGCGGCGGAAGATTGAGAACGTGAATTCGGGGGGACGCGCGAAGGCGTAAGGTAGCGCCCGCAGGATTGTCGGATTTGAGATTTCAACTTTCAAATCTCAAACCTCAAATTTCAAATTTCGGGTTTCGGGTTTCGGTGTGTCGCTGCCGGTGGGGATATTTCCGCACGCGGTGGAAATTCACGCTATCATATTACCGATGGCCGGGATGATTGCGATATTGGGGTGCACTGCGTCGGGGAAATCTGCGCTCGCTGAGGCGATGGCGGGTGAAATCTACCGCCGCGGGGGCACTGCGCCGACCGTCATGGCGATCGATTCCATGCAGGTTTATCGCGGGATGGATATCGGCACATCGAAGCCGTCGCGCGATATACGGACACAAATCCCCCACGCCATGATTGATCTGGTTGAACCGTCGGAGAGCTATTCCGCAGCCCGTTTTCGCGAGGCCGCCCTGAAGATTATTGAGGAACACGAAGTCAACAACCGCCCTATCGCTCTTGTGGTCGGGACGATTCTGTATTTCAAGGCCCTGACGGAAGGATTATTTTCCGGCCCTCCGGCGGTGGCGCATGTGCGCGAGGAGCTCTCGCAGATTGCCGACATGCAGGGTTCAGCAGTGCTGCATCAGCGACTGACGGAGGTGGACCCGGTTTCAGCGAGCCGCATTCATCCCAATGATCGCCGCCGACTGATTCGTGCGCTGGAGGTTTATCAGATGACCGGCGCGCCAATCAGCGCCCTGCAGCAGCAATGGCT
>DAHWIP010000056.1:0-8828 GCA_027344975.1 Phycisphaerae bacterium | reverse complement strand
GTTACTTATACTGCAAGGAGAATCGCGTCTTGATTGCAGGATATTAGACGATGGATCATGCTCGTAAAAAAAAGTTGAAGGTTGGCCATTCAAGTCGTGAGGTTGACGTTGGCGCCGGAATCAACCGGCGGGAAATGGTGGCTTCGACGGTAACATCGCTGGCACTCTTAGGTGCGGGTGCGGTGTCATCCAGTGGTCGTTCGGGTAAAAAGAATGGCGCAGTCTCCGGGCGGCACCGTATCACTCCCGTCGATCTTCGATGTGAACATTTAGTCGAGCCCTTGGGCGTAGATAATCATCATCCCCGACTTGCCTGGCATTTTCCTCCGACTCAGGCCTCCGGACGAAACGCACCGATCACAAGCTGGCATGTGCAGGTGGCGACAGCGGTATCCAGGTTTTCGCGCCCGGACCTCTGGGACTCCGGCTGGCGCACAGGCAGTGAAATGGCAACACTTTACGAAGGCCGCCCGCTTGAGACCTTGCAGACTTGTTTTTGGCGTGTTCGGGGACGGGATGCTGAGGGGACTCTCCATCCCTGGAGCCGACCGGCCTCCTGGACAACTGGTTTCTTTTCGCGTTCAGACTGGAAAGCAAAATGGATCACGGATGCACTGATCTCAGAACCGGAAAATTTTCCGCGTGTACCGATTCATTGCTACCGAAGTCAGATTGCCCATCGACCTGACCAGGAAAAATGGATTGAGGTGGATTTAGGCCGCGAGGTTAATATCGATGCCATTCGACTGGTGCCCAGTCGCCCCGCCTTTCTGCCGCCCGACTATCGATCCTTCTTGTATCCCGTAAGGTTTTATGTCGAAGCTCTCGATCAAAACCACAATCTTGTCCGCCGGATTGTCGACCAGACTCACGCCGATGTGCCCTCCCCTCGGCCCCCCATCATGAAGCCGACGCTCTACCGATTCCCCCCGACACGGGCCAGATTGGTACGCATCGTGGTGACGCAGTTGGCCCACTGGGATTGTGATTACTGGGCGTTCTCTCTCGGCGGCATTGAGATATTCCGCGGAAAAAAGAATGTGGCGTTGGGGGCGGCGGTACGATGCCTGGATTCCGTCGAGACGGGTGATATCTCCAGACACTACCTGACCAAACCGGGTAATAAGGTCAGCTTTCACCCCTATCCGCCCGGCATCAAGCCCCGTCCGGAGGACTTTCTTGCATCGCCGGAGTGCTGGAACATCCTGCCGCCACAGAAACTTCTGGTCGATGTCCCCGGCGTTCCCGAGGGGCATACCGTCATTCGCGTGCCGATGCTGCGGAGGGAATTTGATATTCCCGGCCCGATCAGGCGTGCATGGCTGCTGATCACAGCCCGGGGATTTCATGAAACATATATTAACGGACAGCGGGTATCGGAGTCACGTCTGGCGCCCGGATTTACCCAGTTCAATAAACGGGTTCTCTATGATATGCATGATGTGACCGACCTGCTGCATCCGGGCCGGAACGGTATCGCCGCACTCCTTGCCTACGGCTGGTATAGCGGACACATGAACCTCTACAACATGTGTTACATATTCGGCAATGTACCGAAATTGCTGGCGCAACTTGAGATTGAACTTGCCGACGGCAGGCGCCTGAGAGTGGTATCCGATGAGCAATGGCGATCATCGCTGGATGGTCCGATACGCTACAGCGATCTGCTCGGAGGTGAATGTCAAGATCTTCGCCGAAGCGACCCCGGATGGACCAAGGCCGGTTTTGATGATTCCACATGGAAATACGTGCGGGGGATTGACCTGAGTGTCGACAATGCGGAAATTTCATGGCATCTTTGTCAGTCGGCACTCAAGCAGCCGGGATTGCGGGCGAAACGTCGTCTCGCGTTGGCCGATGGTACGTGGCTCTTTGATTTTGGCCAGGAGATAGCCGGTCACTGTCGGCTCACAACGGCCGGTTCGTCCGGCACTCACATCACACTTCATCACGCGGAGTGTCTCACGCCCGACGGGGCCATTGATCGGGCCAATCTCTGGGACGCGCTGCAGCGAGATGATGTTTATCTCAAGGGTGGTGAGTCGGAAACTTTCCAGCCGCAGTTTACCTATCACGGGTTTCGCTACGTCGTGGCGAGCGGATTGCCTCGACCGCCGGTCGCCGACACACTCGTTGCCGTTCCCGTCCGCACGGATGTCAGGACCGTGGGCGAGTTCCGCTGTTCCAATCCGCTTTGGAATAAGCTCATGGAGGCGGTCCGCTGGACGCAGTGGAATCTCCTCTTCGACGTACCGGCCGGTTGTGCCGCACGGGCCGAGAGGCTGGCCTGGATGGGGGACATCCGTGACTGCGTCCCAACCGCGCTGATGAATATGGATACGGCCGCATTTTTCAGTAAATATCTCCAGGATGCTCGCGATTCCCAGCTCTCCACAGGGCAATTCTGTGATATCACTCCCCATGCTCAACTTCGCGGCTCATCCATCTGTGCAGGATCTCCCGGCTGGGCCGATGCGGGGGTCACCATGGCATGGGATTTATACATGGCCACCGGCGACGCGATGTTGCTGGATCGACATTTCACCGCCATGACGCGATGGGTAGATTTTGTTCATCAGCATAATCCTGATCTGCTCTGGCTCAATCAACTTGGCATGAATTGGGGTGATTGGATGGGCCCCGGAAGCCCGGTCACACCCAAAGTTCTTGCGGCGACGGCCTACTTCGCTCACAGTGCTGATCTGACCGGAAAAGCGGCGGCAATCCTGGGCCGGCGACTTGATGCAGAAAAATATCATGAACTCTATCGAGGAATTTGCCGTGCCTTTGTCCGGCGATGGGTGAAAGCCGATGGAGCTATTGATGGCGACGCGCAGGGTTCCTATGCTCTGGCCCTGCAGTTTGAACTTCTTCCCGCCGATTTAATTGCCCCTGCGATGGATCATTTGAAGGGTGCCATCAGGCGCAATCATGGTCATCTGACCACAGGATATCTGAGCACCCGCGCTTTGGTGCAGGCTCTTTCACGATTCGGTGGACATGAGGTTGCGAGTCGAATGATCAACCAGGTTACCCGTCCGTCGTGGGGTTATATGGTCAATACCATCGGCACCACATTCTGGGAATCTTTTGATGCTTATATAAAAGGTCAGGTAGTCACGCTCTCACTATGTCACTGGGCATGGAGTTCAATCGGAGAGTGGTTCTGGCGGTACGTCGCGGGAATCAGTCCGGTTGAGCAGCGGGCGGGTTGGCGTGAGTTTCTGGTCGAACCTCGCCCTACGCCGGAAGTCAGGTGGTGCGAGGCACAGTACCAATCACCCGCTGGCCAAATTGATCTGAAATGGCAGGCAAAGGGGAAAGAGTTGGCCGTGCAACTTGGAGTACCGTTGAATGCAACCGCGGTTGTTAAATTACCCGTCCATCATAATTCGCGTTTGATCCTCAATGGGCGGCCGATGTCCGCCGAGACAGTTAACAAAATGGCTTCGTACAATGGGGGTGCCGGAGGAATTCGTCTGGCGGGCGGACGCTACACCATATCGTTCCTGGAACGGTAGTGAATCGTTGTCCCATTAATATCGCGGGGATATCGATTATGATCTGGCCGTGGCCGATACTCTGCCATTTGACGCATGCTTATCTCGGTAATCTTGCGCTCGTGTCTGAGCAGCGCGTCTCAAATGTTCCGCACGGTGCACAGTATGCTCGGAAGAATGACGATTGAAGAGGATCTTTATGATACGGATTTTGCCACGGATGATGTCAAACAGACACGCAAGCCTCTGCTGTCTATCAACCCCCGGATCAATAAATTTACGGTTGCTGTTCATTCTTCTCTTCATACCCATGACGATCATCGTTGGCGTGGGATCGGTTCAGGCGGAGGGGGGCAAATCTCCCACTCTGATGGGCCCCTTCTATACCAACGATCCCGAAGGTCTGGTAATACTGCCTGATCCCGCGTCTCCGCATCCGGTGGCGTACAATCTGAGCATCGGATGGGTGAATCATGGTCGTTATATCCACGGTTACCGCGGAGTCGCGAGATACCAATGGCATCTCGGGGCAATGTGCTGGGGGCGTACATCGGGTATCAGCCGGATGTACTGGTTCATGGATCACAGTAATACGTTGCATCTCAGTTGGCAGAGAATCAAAGGGACTTCCACAGCGGTGGCATCACTCACGGCGCAAAAACCCGCCAAAGTCGTTCTGGAGTGTTATCCCGCCTGGCCCGGCTACGGCGCCAGATATCGCATTCTCCATGGACGAATCAGCGGCCGACCGCGTGAAGGCGGGGGATCCGCGCCTGAATTTATTCTCCGTGCGGATGAAAACGCCGACGAAGCCATTACAGCATCCACGGCCGGGTCTTTTGCCAAGGGTGTACTCGGTGGCGGTACCGATGCCAAATCCGGACGAGATGCAGGTCTGGTTTTGAATCTGGTTCCCGGACATCCGCTCACATTTCTGGCGGCGTTGCGACCGGTCAGAACTGGCGTGTTATCGGTGGCTCGCCGGGTGATTCGCAGCGGATGGAAAATGTACGCGATGCATCGGCCCCGAGCCTCCGGTGATTGGGGAAATTTCATCTCACCAATCTCGTCAGCGGCCAATGAAAGTGTTGTCTATGTCCCCTCGCTGCGGAATCTTTCCGCCACCGTTGTCCGAGGTTGGTGCCTGCCCGACCGCTGTGTCATATTTGAGTGGGACTCCTTCTTTAATTCGGTGTTACTCTCCATCAATAGTCGCGATGTTTCGCCTTGGCTGTCGCGTCGTCAATTGGCAGGGACGTTTCACTTTCAGGCGCCAAACGGGTTGATATGCAATTTTTCCAACTGGCTGGGGCGTAAACGCCCGGATTCGGATGATCGGAGTGAACCGCCCGTCGCCGCCATGTGCGTATGGCAGGATTACCAGCGGTGGCCCAGTAAAAACCTGCTGCGTGAATGTTACAAGCCGCTTGTCAGATATCATCATTGGTGGTTCGCCATTAATCCGGAGACACACCTGCCTTATCGGGATGGTAATCGCGACGGACTTTTGGAGTGGGGTTCGGATGATAATCACGTAAATTACAGACTTCACTGGCAGTACGCCCGCTATGAAAGCGGCATGGACGATACGCCCATGTATCTTCCATCGAAAGTGCGCATGATGGCCTCCTCAGATACTTATGACGTTGACGATGTGGGGCTGAATTCGCTTTGGGCAGCCGATGCGATGTATCTCGCAAAGATTGCAACGGTTCTCGGGCATCATAACGCCGCTGCTCATTACACGGCGGAGTGGAAATCGATGGGGGCCCGTATCAACACCCTGCTCTGGAGCCATAAGCTCGGAATGTACTGCAATCGTTACTGGTCTCGGGGCAACGGTCATCATCTTCTTTCACGGATATGGTCACCCACTAATTTTTATCCGATGATTGCTGAAATCCCGGATGCAAACCGGGCCGGGCGGATGCTGGCCGTCATGTTGAATAAAAAATACTTCTGGGGCAGGTGGGTTATTCCCACGATTTCGCGAAATACGCCCTACTACAGGCATCAGGAGTATTGGAGGGGAGATATCTGGGGCCCCACCAACTATCTTGTCTTTCAGGGGTTGCTTCATGATGCACCGGCATCCGTGATTCACGCATACGCCCGCAAAAGTGTCCGGCTTTTCATGCGGAACTGGAACCGTACCGGCATCTGGAGCGAAAACTATCTCGCAACCACCGGCATCGCATCCCATGATCGGCATTACAGCTGGGGGGCCTTGCTGCCAACCATCGGCCTTGAGGCGATCTGTAATATAGGAGTTAACAACCGAGTTCGTCTTGACGGAACCTGGAAACTCCACGCCAGGCTCTCCAATATTCCGATCTTGGGGTATCGCTATACCGTTGTCGTGACCCCGGGCCGAACGGAGCTTTTACGCCATGGGAAAATTGTGGCGACCGCAGACGACAAAATCATATCGGTGCGTTTGCCGATACATCAAATGAACTGATTCGCTTCTCACGGTTCATGAGCGGATGGGCTTTATCACCGGGTAATCTGCATCGTTACCGACAGCAGTGGTACCACCGGAGCCCGTGCCGCAACGCGAATTTCTGTGACAGTAGACACACCGCGCCGGATGAGATTGATGCTCTCAACCGGAAGTGCGGCCTCAAGATGATCGATGAACTCCGGTGGCAATATTTTCAATCGCCGCAGAATGGCGGTCTCACCGCTGGCCCGGCCAGTGAAACACGTGTGTGTGATGAGTTCGGCGTGGGATGAACGTATGGAAATATAAATGTAATATCGATTGCCCGGAGAGCAGCACAATAATTCCCGCTGTCACCAGCCACGGCCCGTAGGGCAGGACATTAGGCCGCCTGCGGATCATCAGAAAAATCGCCCAGATCAGCGCCGCGAAGGGCGCAATGAAAAAGGCCAGCACCGCATGCGCTGCCCCGACTACCGCTCCGATGGCGGCCATCAGCGGGACATCCCCAAGCCCCATCGCCTGCCGCCCCAGAACCAGGGAACCGAGGATCCGCGTGATCCAGATCAATCCTCCCCCAACGAGCAGTCCCGCCATCACCCCGGTGAGGGCCGGCATAAACCGCCAGGTGGGCAGATGCAGCGGCAGAAGGCCTGCGACAATCGCACCGGCGGCAGGTAAGACAAAAAACAGCAGTTCCTTGAGCACTTCACGCCGCACATCCGGTTCGCTGGTTTCGTCCATCACCTCCTGCGATAATTCGATGCTCGCTTCGGGCTGGGGCAATACACCGACCAGAAACACCAGCAGGCCCGCCGCCAGAATGACGGCAGACTCCGTCGCAGCGCCGCAGAAAAATGATCCCGCACTGACGATCGCCGCCGCTGCCGCCAGCAACATTCTCGCCCTCGTGCCGCCGGCGGCATTGGGTGGCGGCAGGTTCACCTCCGAGTTTTTTTGAGCCTTCTCCGCAGGCGTTTCCGGAGCCGTCGCAGGTGCTTCCGGCGTCGCGTTGAAGCTGCGTGGAAGCAGGCCCCATTTCAGACCGGCCAGCGCGAGAATCAGTCCGCAGGTTCCGCCCCAGGCAGCACGCCCAAGCCATCCCGATGGATTGATTTGCGGCAGTCCCGGTTGGAAACCGAAAAAAGCGACCACAATCGCTCCAGCTATCACGATCTGTGGCAGAATGAGGGGAATCTGGAACGTGTCAGCATCAATCCCGGCTGTGGCAAGGAGCGTGGCGGCAAAAAACATTTTTAATAATAATCCCGGGATTCCCAGCAGGATCGCATGGTGATATCCTGCCGCGTGCTGCTGCGTAAATATCGCCAGAAAAATCAGTCCCGTTCCCAGTTCCACCATCGGATAACGGGCTGAGATCGGTTCGCGGCAACCTCTGCAGCGGCCGCGCAGCAACAGATAGCCGATAACCGGAATGTTATACCGGGCGCGGATCGGCTCATGGCAGTGCGGGCAATGAGATGGAGGAAAGCTCAGCGTCAGAGGCCGAATATGATCACCGAATCGAACGGGGCTGCCATAATTCGGCAGACGCCAGATAACGACATTCAGAAAACTGCCGATGCAGCATCCGATCAGAAACAGAAACACGGCCAGCAGCCAAAACGGAAATTCCATCGACGGTATTATCCGCGCCTTGGACAATTGGGCCAGTCGCCGGTACGGAAGGGATCGCTCCATGCCCCGGCACCATCAGATGGCCCGCAGCACTTGAAGTCGAAGGGGACAGATACCATTGATAACGGGAAGGCCGCGGGAAATGACCTTTATCGTGACGCCTGAAATTCAAGGATCGCCCGGCAGAAATCCGGCAGATCATCCGGGCGGCGGCTGGAGATAAAATGCCGATCCACCACCACCGGCGCATCAACAAATATCGCCCCCGCATTCATCAGATCATCTTTGATTCCGGGGGAACCCGTCACCTTGACGCCTCGATACACGCCGGCCGAAATCGCCATCCATCCGCCATGACAGATGGCCGCCACAAGCTGCCCGCGGGCGGATATTTCGGCGATTATTTTCTTCACCTGAGCATCGCGGCGGAGCCGGTCCGGCGAAAACCCACCCGCCAGCACCACGCCGGCAAACATATCACTGGAGAGTTCACCAATGGCCGCCTCACTGCGGGCGGGATAACCATGCTTGCCCGCATAGACTTTTCCTTTTTCCGGCCCGGCGAGCACAACCTGTGCGCCCGCCTCGGTGAGGCGGTACTTCGGGTACCAGACCTCCAAGTCTTCGTATAAATCTTCGATAAAGCAGACGAATTTTTTCCCGGCAAGTGGGGGCGATGAATCTGTCACGCAGCCCCCTTAACCCTGATCCATGCCACAGGAACCCATCCGTTTGCCGCAGCCGCACATTCCCGGCATTGGGGCAGGCCCGCCGCCGGAGGCAGCGCCAGTTTGCGCGGAGAAGACCGAAACTTTTCTCGTTGCCGGGCCGCCGCACGTCGGACAGGGGGGTGAAGGGGCTTTCGACGAACGGATAAGCAATTCAAATTCTTTCTTACATGATGGACAGCGGAATTCATAAATCGGCATAAACGCCTCCATAGCCAATTCTGCGGTACCAGCGCCGCCATACCTACGAGTTTACGCAACGAAACTGCGGGCGGCAACATTCAATGGCGGTAGCCGGTCGTTTTGCGGGGAGACTTAAATGGGCGCGCCGGTCGCCGAAGCGACTCAATAAAAACACTCTTTGAATGTTTTGATCGGCTCCGATTCGGTTTTGCAGCCAGTCGCTCAACGGCTTCGTCTGCGGTCAGCCAATGCACGTTTTTGCTTTCCAGCTTGCGCATGGCCAAGTCGAAATCAAGCGGATCCCGCAGACCGCAGCAATCCCGCACCACCGCCAGC
>DAHWIP010000055.1:273-8916 GCA_027344975.1 Phycisphaerae bacterium | reverse complement strand
AGAAGCGAGGCGGCTTTTTCTTTTGGCGCGACTGCCGGGTACCGTCAGAATTTTTGAAGCCTCACTCAAACCGAAGGCAATAATGGTCGGGGGGAATTTAGCCGCCGACCAGGTGCCTGGAAAAACTTCAACTCCGCACTTGAAAAACATTCTGCGTGATGCCCTCTCCAATAGCATGCGGATCATCAGTGCCGACAACCCTCAGCGTTTTCATTTTGTGGCAGTGAATGCCGCAGGAGAAATCCTTGCTGCGGATATACCACCGACTGAAAAATCAATCCGTTCCCATAAGTGGTTCAAGAATGCCACGGCAGGCACAGCCGGTCGCGTGCTGATCAAAGCGATCTCCGAGGATGTGCACACTCATCAACCGGCTGTGATTTTGGTTGTCCCCGTTGAAGAGCCGACCACGGGTGCCATGCTTGGCGTGATTAAGGAGACCATCGGCATTCACACCATTGAGCGGCAATTGGCCCGCGGCATGGGCGCAAGTGAATCTTCCGTGGCCATTTTTGATACACGGCTCGGCCGCATCCTGTTCAGTATCGGATCCGTCAAAAATACCGATGAGGCTGCCAAACTCTTTCTTCGTGGCAGTTCCGGAGGGCATAGTTGGTTAAGCCTTTTAGCCCATGGCCTCGTAGTGGGTGCTGCACCGGTGCAGTTCCACACGCTCACCCAGACCAGCGGCCTGCCGCTGCTGTCACCGCATTGGTATGTACTCGTATCCGAGCCGGCCATCACCGTGCTGGCTCCTATCTTCGATCAGGCTCGGATTGTGGCAGTGCTTGGATTACTCATGATTCTTCTGCTCTTTGGTCTGGGACTTTTAATCAGTCAGCGGGAGGTCATTACACCCATTAAACGCCTCCGTGTAGCTGCTGCCGCCGTCACCCGTGGAGAACTTAACATGCGGCTTCTGGGCGATGCGACTCATGATTCCGGTTTTCGCCATGATGAATTGGGAGAACTCGCCCACGATTTTGATGCGATGACGAAATCACTCCAGAGTGCCCGCCATACGCTTGAGCGTCGTGAAGCCGCCAAATCACGGTTCATCACTATTGCGGCCCATGAACTGCGAACTCCGATCGGCGCCCTGCTGGGACATCTGGATTTGATAAAATCACGTCTCGCGGATGCGGCTATGGATGCGGATACCAAAGCCCGCCTGGAACATAGTCTCATGGTGGCGATTTCCAATGCCACCCGCCTGGAAAATATCGTCAATGAACTGCTGAAACTGGTGAAGGAAGATCGAATTGCGCAGACTCTCCGCTGGCAAAAAGTAAATATGGCGGAACTGGTTAAAAGTGTCTGTTCAGAACATTCCGATTTCATTCACGAACGCCGTCTGAAGCTCGATTTGCGTCTCGCCGAAAATATACGCCCGATGGACGGTGATCCCGACAAGTTACGCGATGCATTGGTCAATGTGGTGGTTAACGCCATCCGATTTTCGCCTGAAGGTGGGACAATCCGCATCGCCATGCGTGAAATCGTCGGTGGGATGATCGAACTTGATGTCGAAGATTCCGGTCCGGGAATGTCGCAGGAGGCCATGGGCAGCCTGTTCGAACCGTTTCAGCCGGGCGATGATGTGGCACACCATTCAACCGCGCTCAACGATCAGTCAGGTTTCGGCCTCGGTCTCGGATTGGCCATTGTTCGTCGTTTTATCGATATGCACGGCGGCCGAGTCTTTATTCAAAAATTACCGTTGGGCACGCGTGTGCGCTTTATCCTGCCCATCCAGCGGTTTGAGCCGCTTCCCAGTATGAACGAACTCCTGGCATCCGACGGACTCTGACGTGCGCCTCTGGCTGACCCGTTATGCAAGGCGAATCCGGCAACGAACATGCAATTGACTGATCCCATCTGGCTGATATTTCCGATTGCGGCAGCGCTCGTGGCGATATGGCTGATCCTGTTGGATAAACGCCGACATCGGGTGGTGCCGTTCTCCGCCCTCCATTGGCTGCGCCCCATGGATCGAGCACCCCGATGGGCATTCTTCTCTCGGCCGCCGATCATCCTCACGCTTATGGCCGCGTCTCTCGTCGCAGCAGCAGTTGGAGCGCTTCATTGGCATCTCATCCAGCTGGCTGAAGGTGATCATCCCGTCCATATCAGTTTTTCAATGCGCCGACTGGGCCGCCGCGAGTTTGCCTACCTACGCATCACGGCTCATGCCACAAAGCAGAAATGGACCGTCGCCGGTCTTGGGCGGCGACTTGTCGTATACCAAAAGCGGCTCACAAAAGGCATCGTCATACCTATTCCCCCCGGTTTGCACCCCACCGCGGTTACCCTGTCGACTCCCGAAAAAATAATCTGGCGGACGCACATCGCTCCGAATATCTTCCCGCATGTCCTCCATGTTTATTGTGCCCCCGAAGTGCCATCAGCAACCTTGCGGGCACTAAAATCCATCCCATGGGTGCATATGAATCGAAGGATGCCCCGCACCGGCCTTTTTATCGGATATCATCTCCTGCCACACACGTCTATGAATCAAATAATATTATCCGGGCCCGGGCTCTCATCACCGATTCCACCGGGTTCGCCGGTCATGTTCGCACGCGATGCTTCTGTCTTGTCCGATGTGAACTTCCGCGGGGTGAAAGTTCGGCGAATGGCGCCGGCGCCACGACAGGCCGGGTGGCAGACGCTGGCTACCGTTGACGGCCATCCATGGATACTCCAGCGGCACCGGGGAAACCAATACGACTGGCTCATTACTTCGAACCTTACGTCGGCGAGTACCAACTGGTCGCACTTCGCATCATTCGTGATTTTTATCGCCAACTGCGCACGTATCAGTTCAGGAGGTTCTCCCGGGCCGCGATTTTGGCTCACGCAGGCTGTCATTCCTTCGAGGGTGCACGGGATGCCCGCTGATTGCAAACTGCCGGAGATTGGCCTGCTTTTTGAGCTTGCCGCCGCTGCCCTCGCTCTCGCATCTCTTGTGGGCATCACCCGCAGAGTGTCGCCCGGCCGTAAAAACACTGCAGCACATCCCGACACCGAACCATCAGCCGATCACACCACCACACCGAATTAGCTACGCCTGAGATGGTTCTTCATCAATTCGCATGTTGTCAATCAATCGTGTCGTGCCGAGTTTCGCGGCCACAAGAATGACATCCTCCCTTGAAACGCTTCCCCGCACCGGCATAAGCGTTTTGGCGTCACAGATGACTGCGTAGCGTGTTTCCAATCCGCCCGCATCAATCCGGCGGCGAATCTCGGCTGCAAGCTCATCAGCATTCCGGTCGCCACTGCGTGCCGCCTGAACTGCCCAGCAGAGCGTGCGGTAAATGATCGGCGCCGCACGCCGCTGCTCCGGCGTCAGGTAACGGTTTCGGCTGCTCATCGCCAGCCCGTCCGGTTCGCGCACCGTCGGAGCCACGATCAGGTTCACCGGAAAATCCAGATCACGGATCATCTTCGCAAGCAAAACATGCTGCTGAAAATCCTTCTGCCCGAGAATCATGTGCGTTGGGGTGATGATATTTAATAATTTCGCCACAACCGTGCATACGCCCTCAAAATGCCTCGGTCTATCAGCGCCCTCCAGCATCTGAGCCAGAGGGCCGGGCGTGATTTTCATCGTTTCCGTACCTGACGGGTACATGACATTAGCATCCGGCAGAAAAAGCACATCGGTGGATCGTGCGGCGAGCAGCGCTTCATCTTCCTTCACGGTTCGCGGATAACGGGAAAAATCTTCCCCCGCACCAAACTGCATCGGATTGACAAAAATCGATGCCGCAACGGTTCCATCGGGGCCTGCAACGCGACGGGCGAGGGTGACGAGGCTCGCATGCCCTTCATGGAGCGCCCCCATGGTGGGGACGAAAACCAGCGGGGTTCGTATGCCGGCACGCCATTGGCGATATGCCGCTATTTGGTGAAAGATCTGCATCGAATGGGTTCCTCCTGTGTGAATGTCCATGGCTCCCCGCTCCGCAGCCGATTTAATAATTCCGCCACCGACAGGCCCGCCGCCGGATGAGTGAACGCCGGTGCGATTTCAGAGAGCGGCTCAAGAACAAAGAGACGCTCAGCAAGCCGTGGATGCGGTACGCACAGGTGCGGTGTGTGAATGACGTATGACCCATAGAAGAGCAGGTCAATATCAAGGGTGCGCGGGCCGTTTCGCTCGGTCGCGCTTCGCACCCGCCCCTGGTGCAGCTCGATGGTCAGCAGTTGATCAAGCAGTTCTGCCGGCTCAAGGTTGGTTTTCAGATGGGCGGCGGTATTGAGAAAATTCCCCTGCCCGGGCGGTCCGCCAACCGGTGCGTACCATCTCGGCGGAGCATGATTGATCACTCGGGTGCCGGGGAGTTGCCCAATCGCCCTGATTGCTTCAGCTATCTGCCGGGGTGGGTCGCCAAGATTGGATCCCAGCGCTACGAAGGCTTCCTGCGGCATCAGATTCCGATCGGCGGATCCGTCTGAGCCGCAGATCGGTTGATCGGCCGGCCGGGTGCCGATCGGCTGGCGTTGAGAATGGTCAGAGCCATCAGCACCGTCGCCCATAATGACACTCCAATCGTCAGCATCCATCGGTGACCATTATGGCCGAAAATCTTGCCGATATCAGTAGTCAGGAACATCAAAACCGCGCCGGCAACCATGACAAAAAATGCGATTTGCCGATTTTTCAGCGGTTGGAGCTTGTCGCAGAGGATCATGCCCATTGCAAATAGCGTCATGGCCAGCGACACATAGTGCGGGACCCACGTCCGCGGTGATGCCCAGAGCTGATACGCCGCCACCGCCCCAATCTCCAGCAGGTAGCGCTTCTGGCCCAGCGGCCTGAGTTTAGCCCGGGCCCACCATAGCCCGATGAGCCCGATGATTACCAGGATCACCCGGATCAGATCGTCGCTTACATTCCGATGCAGATTGAAGATGTTCACATAATGCGGTTTGGCAATTCCGTGCGGATGTGAGTAAAAGGCCGGCACATGGCGCAGGAGACGCGATAGGAAACTGGGCACCGACTGGCCCACGTAATATTCCACACGACCGTGCGTTACGTACGGCACGATCATGATATTGAACCATTCCCTGAACCACGCCCAATTCTGGCTCCAGCCGAAAAAGAGCGTTGGAATCACAAACAACCCCAGAACCAGGCCCAACCCGATCCCACCGACAATTTTCCACTGCCGCTTCCAGGCAAAATAGATCAGAAAAATAATCGGTGTAACCTTGATGCACACGGCCAAGCCGACCAAAATTCCGCCGATCCATCGAGCCCAACTTTTATCGATCATCCCCAGCGCAAGACCCGTGGCCAGGGGCGTGAGCATGAGCAGATTCGTCTGCCCCTCCTGCATATCTCCCATCACCGGTGGCAACCAGATCAGCAGGATCAGTGTCAGGGCTACCATATCAAGCTCAACGCCCGCTTTTTTAACCGCCTTGAACAGGGCAAAAAAGATGATGCAGCAGAAAATCAGTTTGCAGCAGACCCATGCGAATTGTGCGTTGGCGGGCGAGAGCCACGTGAACGGGGCGAAAATAACCAGGGTCACGGGGGGCGTCGGGAACGAATCGCTGGTGTAGGCGATATGCTGGTGCAGAAACTCCGGCACCATCGTCATCCAGCGGTCAAAATCATTAACCTGTTTGGTACTGTGAGTCTGTTCCTTGTGGATGATGCGCATCCGCGCCTGCCATGCCGCAGAAAGCGTGATGACCAGCCCGATCAGCAGCACGACAAAAAAATAGGTTTTACCGGCCTGCCGACTCATTTAACCTCGCCATCCACATTTTTTATCCAGCCGATTTTGCCTGCGCATCAAAGCGTTAACCTGCCGATACGTTCAACGGCTTCGGCGAGGCGGGCTTCATCTACGGTAAGGGCCATGCGCAGATAACCTTCTCCGGCCGGCCCAAATCCGCCACCCGGAACGGTCACGACATGCGCCTCTTCCAGCAGACGACCGCAAACCTCCATGGATTTTCTGCCCCCGGGCGTTTGGGCCCAGCAGAAGAATCCGGCCGTCGGCTTTGCCAGATTCCAACCCAGCTTTCTCAGCCCATCGCAGAGGACATCGCGCCGGCGACGATAAATTTCCATCTGCTTCTTCACGTCCGGATGGTCGTAGTGCGTCAGGGCGGCTGTGCCGGCAACTTGAATGGCATTGAACTGACCGCTGTCCATGTTCCCTTTCACCTGCGCCAGTGCCGCAATCACTGCCGCGTTACCCACCGCCCAGCCGAGACGCCAGCCCGTCATGTTGAAGCTTTTCGACAGTGAATGAAATTCCACGGCCACGTCCATGGCGCCAGGAACCTGCAGAATGCTCGGCGGCGGTTCTTCAAAATAAACTTCCCCGTACGCCAGATCGCTGGCAATGATCCACCCGTATCGGCGTGCCATGTCCACCGCGTGTTGATAAAAGCTCAGCGGGGCCGACGCGGCGGTCGGGTTGTTGGGATAGTTCAGCCACAACAGTTTCGTCTGGCGACGGATATCCTCGGGTATGGCATCCATATCCGGGAGAAAGTTATTTTTGCCCTCCAGCGGCATGATATAGACCCGGCCACCAGCGAATATGGCTCCGCTGTTGTACACGGGATAGCCGGGCTGCGGCACCAGTACCACATCGCCGGGATTGACCACCGCCAGGGGAATATGACTTATTCCATCCTTTGATCCAATCGTTGTGAGAATCTGCGTATCGGCGTCGGCCGTTACACCAAAACGACGCTTCATAAATTCAGCGGCAGCTTTGCGGTAGGCAGGGACCCCCTCATCAAATGGATAGCGATGATTTTTCGGATCATAGATCGCCTTGGCCATCTCATCGATGATGAACTTATGCGTCGGCAGATCCGGATCGCCGACGCCCAGATTGATCACATCTTTACCCGCCTGCATCAGGGCACGTTTTTTCTTGTCAATTTCGATAAATAGGTAGGGGGGGAGCGCCTCAAGCCGCTGCGTTTTTTTAAAATTACTCACTTCGTAGAAAACTCCACAACACATCCAGCCGTAAGCATCAATGCCCGGCAGGCGATGCAGTGTAAGGAACTTTGTTTTTACGGTAAAGTGTGGGTGATAGTTAACTCTCGGAGGTAACGCTTTTTGCTGATTGCGTATTTCATTGAAACCCTTAATCCCTACATTATTCAGTTCGGTCATTCCGCGTGGGGCATACGCTGGTACGGCACGGCCTATCTGACCGGGTTTGTCATCGCTTATTTTCTCATGTCGCGCTTCATTAAAACCGGGCGCATGGCCATGCCCAGAAGCCGCCTTCCCGATTACGTCATTTTTGTGGCCATTTTTGGTGTTCTCGTCGGTGGTCGTCTTGGCGAGGCCATCCTTTACCGCCCGCATATGTTTACCAATTTTTCGCCGCCCTTCCCCTATTGGGGGCTCTTGAAAGTGCAATACGGGGGAATGGCAGCGCACGGAGGTATAGTTGGAGTCTTTGTCGCCACTTGGATATTTGCCCGACGTAACGGCTACTCATTTTTCAATCTTATGGACTGCAGCGCCATGGTCGCCCCCATCGGGCTGTTTTTCGGCAGAATTGCCAATTTCATCAACGGTGAACTTTACGGCCACGTCTGGCACAATCCGTGGGCGGTTCAATTTCCGACCGAGCTCATATATCCACCGCAAACAAAGCTGGAGCGCACGATATCACCCGCCCAAGTGCATACCCTGATTGACAATGTTACCGCGCATTTTTCCAACCGGCCGTCAATTCTGCACGCCCTGCAGGTTAATCCGCGAATGGAGATTGTGAATCTCTCGCGCGAGAATCACCCTTATGTTGTCAATCTGCTGCGTCAGATTCTGCCACCACGCATTCCCTCCCAATTGGTGGAAGCCACCACCGAAGGCCTCCTTCTTTTCATCATCTGCTACACGGTCGGACGGAAATGGAAAAAGCCGGGCATAGCGTCCGCAGCGTTTGCTGTCGGATATCCCATCATGCGGATCATCGGCGAACAGTTCCGCGATGGCGATCAGCCACGCATGATCTTCGGTCATCTCATCAGCTTGGGCGTCATCTATTCTGTGCCGATGCTGCTTGTTGGTCTGATTTTTCTGGCTTGGGTGATCAGACGCCGGGTTCCGGAGGCCGAAATGGCCAAAATCAAAGCCTATACCGTAACTGGAGAAGATGCCGCTCGTGGCGTCAATCCGGCTGTCGCCGAAAAAAAAATCGCCTCGGAACCATCATCGACGGTGGCTGCAACTCCATCTGCACCGGCGGATTCCCCGGCTCACGATGGCAATATCTCGCCATGACATCGATCAGATTCGCGCTGCTGGGCGATGGCCATATTGCGATGGGCTGGCATGAACCGGTGCGGCCCAGTGCACCGCGTTGGTGATAATCTTTTGAACATCGGCATGATGATAGGTCGGAAAGGTTTCATGGCCGGGGCGGAAGTAAAATATCCGTCCCATTCCGCGGCGATAGGTAACACCACTGCGAAAAACTTCGCCGCCGCTGAACCAACTGATAAGCACCGTCTCGTCAGGTTCCGGGATGTCAAAGTGTTCGCCATACATCTCCTCCTGCTCCAGCACGAAATGATCAGCAATTCCATCGACGATCGGGTGCCCCGGTGTCGTGACCCACAACACCTCGCGATCATGGG
>DAHWIP010000055.1:0-263 GCA_027344975.1 Phycisphaerae bacterium | reverse complement strand
CGCAACTGGTCCCCATCAAGCGTTTGAATATCTTTGAAAAGTGGCCCGAATGAAGAACAATCAGCCCCATGCCAGCGAGCACACGCTTATAAACGCGATCCACAACTTCGTCTCGAACCATATCGTGCGCTTGATGTCCCCACCAGATCAGTACGTCTGTCTGATCCAGGCGCGATTGCGGGAGCCCATGTTCCGGGTCTTCAAGGGTGGCGGATTCGGCTCTAATCAATTCATCCCGGCTCAGCGCATCAACGATGGCGCCG